>CAZDGY010000334.1:0-6859 GCA_964504685.1 uncultured Kofleriaceae bacterium
GTTCGCGTTGCACTGGCGCGCGAGCTGCTGCAGCGTCGGGCCCGGCACGAACTCGAACGCGATGTAGTGCACGCCTTCGAGTCTTCCGAAGTCGAAGATCTGCGCGATGTTTTGATGCCGCAGATAGCCGGCGAGCCGCGCCTCGGCGGCAAACGCCGCGACGAGCTCGGGATTCTGCGCGACGTTCGGCAACAACCGCTTCAACGCGACGCGCTTGCGAAAGCCGGCGGCGCTGCGAGCCTCCGCGAGATGCACGACCGCCATGCCGCCGATGCCCAGCTGCTCTCCGACGAGATAAGAGCCGAACTCCTCCGGCACGCATGCGTATCGTACGGTGGTGCACCGCTGGTGCACCAGGCCGCCGGCAATCGTTCGTGAATCCCGCGAGATAAGCGCGTTTCGGACCGGCATCCGGCTTGCGATGGCTGGGGCCATGGCGGAACACAGCCCGGACCAAGAGACGACCGCGGCGGCGAGCGAGCAGCACCACGACCAACCGGGCCCGGAAGCCTACGGCACTGGCGTCCCGAAGCTGGTCGCGATGTTGTCGATCGGCAAGCCCGACCCGGCGGAGGTGGCGAAGCTGATCGCGCTGCATCCGCAAGAACAGGTGGCGATGCTTGGCTTCCTGCAGAAGATGGTCGGCAACAGCTACGTGCAGAGGGTGATCGCGCTCGAGAAGGCGCCGATGCCGGCGAACACCGGCCCTTCGGCGAAGGAAGTGAACGGCGTCCCCACCGGCAGCAAGGCCCGCGAGGCGCTCAACCAGTAGTTCGCGAATGACGCGAAGGACAAGGACGCGACGACCTCCGGCAATTGGACGGTGAGCGCCGACATCTCGCTGGACCAGGTGAACAAGGTGGAGAACAACCTGCACGACTCCACCGACAAGACGCCCGAGGAGAAACGGAAGATCCTCACCGAGATGGTCGCGCAGGGCGGCGGCGTCAACATCCACGATGACAAGGCGGTCGAGTGGGACGTCGAGCTCGCGGGCGATCCGAACTTCCCCGGCCGGGAAGGGCGGCGTCAGCTCGAGCACAAGATCGCGGGCTTCGATGCCGCGTTGAAGAGCGGCGGCGATCCGAAGTCCGTCTACGCCGACATCGAGGCGACGATCAGATCGGAAGCAGCGCGCTACGTCGCGATCAGCGATCGTGCGAACTACACCGATCTGCCGGGCGAGCTACGGCAGAAGGTGCTCGACCAGATCACGCATAACCTGACGCTGTTGAAGAGCCATCGCGGCAACGTCGGCGCCGAGGCGATGGCGGCCCATCACGACCGCAGCGATCCGAAGCTCGCTGCGATGCAGACCGAGATGGACACGCTCAACGCGCAGATCAAGGAGAACAACCATCTCCTCATGCGCTACGACCAGGCGATCGATAGGGCGAAGGCCGGCCAGATCGTCTCGACGAATCACGCGATGTCCGCGAAGATCTCGAGCCAACGAGCTACCTGTCCGCGACCGACAAGCTCGGGGCCGCGCAGCACTTGCTCGAGCTGACGAGGAAGCAGGCCGCCGCGCTCGCGAAAGCCATCCTCGACCTGAAGTTGGCGGCCGCCGAGATCAAGCCCTACGCGACGTTGGCTGGGGTCACGGGATTCGACGATGTTTGGGCGGAGGTCCCGGGGGACCTCGGTGAAGACGCGCAGATCGTCGACGAGCACGACGAGTAGAGGTCGGAGTGCCGGTGACCTTCACCTACATGGCGGGATTCGCGTTCGGCATGGCGTTCTCGAGATGAGCGAGGTCGATTACAAACGTTTCGGACTTCGCAAGATCCTCGTCGCGATTGAGAGATCCGACGCGATGCAAGAGAAAAACGATGCGGCTCGCGACTTCGATCCGACCCCTTCCTCTTGGGGCATATGTCGGAACATAGCCAAGACCAAACGACGGCCGCGGCGACGCCGCAGACCAAGCCTGAACCGCAGCGCGTCGCAGGTGAGACCGGCGGCGTTCAGGCGTTGAAGCTCATGCTATCGCACGGCCGACCTCAGCCGGAAGACGTCGCGAAGCTGTTCGCGCGCTACACGTACGACCGGGACACTATGTTGACGGTGCTCTATCAGAGCCTAGGCACCAGCTACACGCGCGAGGTGGTCGAGGCGGTGAAGTTCGCCGCCGAGCTCAAAGAGGCCAAGGACCCGGTCGCCGATCGCACGAAGCACGACGTCGCGGTCGACATGAAGAAGGGCACGATCGCGGACACGCGGACCGCAACACACGTCCAGGACGACGGCGAAGCGGGTAAGACCACCGTCACCAACACGGTCGGCGGAAGCGCTGGCCACATCGGTCCCAACGGCGAAGTCGGCGCCGCCTTGAACGGCCAGCGCGCGAAGGAGCTCGAAGCCGGCGAGGGCAACTCGGTCAAGAACGTGACCGGCGGCGGCGTGCAGGTCACGCAGAACGCGGTCGGCGCGAAGATCAACCACGAGAAAGAAGTGAACATGGGCGGCCAGCAGCGCGTGCACGGCGCCGATGCGGGCGGCTCGATCGACTACGACGGCAAGATCGAAACCGAGGGAGCGATCGCGAGCACGAAGGGCGACTCGAAGGGATCGAAGACGAACAGCATCAACGGCGGCTACAGCACCGAAGGCGGCGCCGCAGCCGGCGGCCAGCACGTCGTGAAGACGACGGTGGGCACGAACCCCGACGGCACGCCGATCCAGAGCGCGAAGAGCGTCGGCGGCAAGATCCACGTGGGCGGCGAAACGTCGGGCGGAAGCATCTCGGGCGGCTCGACCAACGCGAACGGCACCGCGAGCAGCGCGAACGCGGGCGTCGACTTCGGCGAAGGCGGCGTATCGGCGCACGCCGGCTACAGCATCATGACGAAGGAAGGCTCCGGCGTGAGTGCGTCGGTCTCGCACGGCACCAAGGTCGTCGCGAAGCCGCCGGAGTTCAACCTCAAGACCAAGCAGTGGGAGGTCGCGTACGTGCGGACCACCACGAACGGGGCGAATGTGGGCGGCTCGCTCGGCAAAGGCGGCTTCGGCGTCGGGCTCGGTGGCGGCGCGTCGGAGTCGCACTTCGACAGCGGCGTGAAGACGTTCACGAATCCGATGGAGGCCTACTCGTTTACGGCGAACGCCGCCGAGGAGCTCGGTGAGCCGATGTTCGATCCGGGCACCGCTCTCGGCGCGCTGATGCTTCCGGTCGGCGAGACGATCGGCAGCGGCACGTCGAGCGCGGTTAGCGTGAACGGCTCGATCTCGTTCGAAGGTGCGACCATCGGCGGCGGCGGGTCGTCGTCGGAGACGCACGAGATGGACGTCAAGCGCGTCGACACGCAGCATGTCCAGGTGACGGTGCTCGTCGCAGGTGAAGAGGAGAAGCACATCGGGATCAGCGGCAACGGCATGAGCGACACGAAGAGCCAGACCGACGACACGAACAAGGCGATCACGTACCAGTTCGATCTGTTGAACCCGGCGAGCCGCGAGGCGTACGAGAGGTTCTGCAAGGACCGCAAGACTCCGGACAAGGCGTTGGGCGTGTGGATCCGCACCGAGCGGACGAAGTCGAGCCAGGCCAAAGACGACATCGGCTTCATCGGCGGCGTGCTCGATCAGAACTGGACCGGCACGACGAAGGAGGCCCACGTCCAAGACGCGAAGGGCGACCACGACCAATACGACGGCACGCGCGCGAACGACGTCACGACCGGCCGGGTCGGCCATTTCCTCGGAGACAAGAACTCGCACGCGAGCGCGAACCTCGAGGCGAACGTCGAGAACGGCAAGGAAACCAGCTACACCGCGACGATCGAGGTCGGCGGCGAGAGTGGCTCGCGCAACCGCGAAGCGCTCAACCAGTGGTTTGCGATGGGCGACGCGAAAGGCACCGACGCGACGACCTCTGGCAACTGGAAGCTGACCGCCGACGTGTCGGTCGATGCGGTCCACAAGCTCGAGAACGACGTGCACGACTTCAAAGGCAAAACCCCGGAGCAGAAGCAGCGCATCCTCAGCGAGATGGTCGCCAAGAGCGGCGGCGTCAACATCCACGACGGCAAGCCGCTCGATTGGGATGTCGAGCTCGCGGGCGATCCGAACTTCCCCGGTGCCGCAGGCCGTAGGCAACTCGACGCCAAGCTCAAGCAGTACGGCGACCAGCTCAAGACCGCGCCGAAGGACGCCGGACCCGTCCTCGCCAACATCGATGGGACGATCAAAGAGCTAGCGACCCGATACACCGCGATCGACGACCGCGCGAAGTACACCGACCTGCCCGGCGAGCTTCGCCACAAGGTCCTCGATCAGATCATGCGCTACATCACCTCGTTCAAGACGTTGCGGAGCAAGGCGCAGACCGATGTGATGGCGCAACACACGACGGACGCGAGTCATAACGGCAAGCTCGCGGCGGAGCAGACGAGGCTCGACACCGCGAACACCAACATCGTGCACGATCACGCCGCGGTCATGGTCGCAGACAAGGCGGTCAACCAAGCGAAGGACCATTTCATCGCGGGACACAAAGACGAGGTGTCGGCGGCCCTATCGAACGTGCACGAGTACCGGTCGGCCGCGCTCGCACTCAACCAGCGCCAGATGCAGCTGGATGGGCCGATCGAGGTCGCGCGCGAGGCGTATCTGCACTCGAGTGATCCTGCGACCGCGATCGAAGCGGTGCTCAAGCCGACCGAAGAGAAGGCCTCGTTGCTCGCGACGATGCTGATGCAGCTGTGTGACGCTGCAAGCTCGCTCAAGCCGGTGACAACGGAGAACGGGATCCACGGTCACGAGGCGTTCTGGGCAACGATCCCCGGCGAGGTCGGCTCGGTCGCGAGCGAGGGCGACGACGGCTGAGCGCGCTCCGACCACGCGCAACCACATGGCGGTTTTCCACCTCGGTTTGGCGCGCACTCTGTGGTCGCGGCGAGCTGGATTACATCGATTTCTCGGGTGGTGCTCCGAGGAGCGACCGGGCGGCGATCACCCCCTAGTTTTCTGACTGTAGGCGCCATGTTACAGGGCGAAGTCGGGGCACTTTGGAGCGTATTCTGCTGCACATGTCGGAGCACGACAACCAAACCGCAACCGCGACCGCGCAAGGACCGCAGCCCGAGGGTCCGGCGCTCCAGCGCAAGCTGAGCCTGCAGGCGCTCGATTCGCTGCTCGCGGAAGGCCGGCCGAACCCCGCGGCGATTGCTGCGTTGATCAAAGCGCACCCCGGCGATAGCGAGCTGATCTATCGCAAGCTGAACGAGACGCTGGGCATGGGCTACACGCAACGCGTTGCGGCGCTCGCGGGTGGCGCGAAACCACCTCGCGCCGACGGGCTGCCGGAAAACGATCCGGGCGTCGAGAATCAAGTCACGACCCACGATCGCAAGATGGTGGGCAGCTTCAGCGCCAAGGATCAGAACGCGACGATCGGCCGCAAGACGACAGACGTCGCGGTCAACGGCGAGGATTCATATACGTCGGAGACGACGAACACGGTCGGCGGCGGCAAAGCCGCAAACGGCGGCTACGGCGTGACCGGCAGTCACGCGTCGGCGGTCAAGACTGAGGATCACGGCGTCGGCGTCGACAAGTCCCACAACGTTAGCGGTGGCATCAACACCAAGGGCGCCAACATCGCGGTCGGCAGCGAGACCGAGGTCAAGGTCGGTGACACCGCAAAGGGTCGCGGGCACGATGGCTCGTTCGCTATCACGGATGGCAGCATCGACGCCGACGCCGCCGCCTCGCGCTCGACGAATACCGAAAAAGGCAAGACGACCGACAAGGTCAACGCCGGCTGGAAGGACGGGGGCATCGCTACCGGCTACCAGCGCAAGAAAGAAGCCCCGCACGCCGAAGGGGCGCCGCCAGGGGCGAGCACGACCGCGGGCGGCACTATCGCGATCAACCGCGAAGGCGCCACGGGTGGCGGCAACGTCGGCCACACGAACGCGGCCGGTACGACTCAAAGCGCGAACGCCGGCGGGTCGATCGGCCCGGACGGCGTGTCCGCGCACGCCGGCTATTCGCTCATGACGAAAGGCGGCAGCGGCGTCAACGCGTCGGTGTCGCACGGTACGAAGGTGACCGCGACTACCCCGATCTGGGTCGACGGCAAATGGCAGGTCTCGTACGTCCGCGCCACGACCAACGGTGTGGCGGGCGGCGGGTCACTCGGCGGCGGCGGCTTCAGTGCCGGCATCGGCGGTGGTGTCGAGTCGAAGGATTTCGAAAGCGGCACGAAGTTGTTCGAGAGCTGGAGCGAAGCGCTCGAGTTCTACGGCCACCCCGCGGAGAAGCTCGGCAAGCCGTTCGTCGATCCCGCGACCGCGGGAGGCGCGTTGTTCCTTCCGATCGGCGAAACGGTCGGCGGCGGCAACACGACGACGCTGTCGGCGAACGGCAGCCTCGCGTTCGAGGGTGCGAAGCTCGGCGCCGCGGCGCACGAGAGCAAGACCAACGAGATGGACATGAAGCGGGTCGATGCGCAGCACATCGACGTGACCGTGACGATCGCGGGTGAAAAAGAGCACGAGATCAGCATCGCCGGCGGCTTGTCGGACACGGTCAGCAACACGAAGAACAGCGCGGTCGCGATCACGTGGCGCTTCGACCTGTACACGAAGCAGGGCCAGGACGCGTACGAGAAGTTCTGCAAGGATCACATCGCACCGGCCGATGGGACCGCGCATCGCATGCTCGTGGAGCGGATCGCGCGAACCGAAGACAAGGACGCGATCGCGGTCGGCGGCCTGACCAACGACACCACCGCGACCACCGACGAGAGCATGAGGACCGACGATAAGGGCGAGCACAAGGCGTTCCACGGTACGCAAGCCAACGACATCAAGGCCGGCTGGTTCGGCTCGACGTTCCTCGGCGACGACGACGC
>CAZDGY010000335.1:0-6857 GCA_964504685.1 uncultured Kofleriaceae bacterium
CGGCGGAGGTGGATGCGAGCTCGGGACCGGCGGCGTCGTATCGGCGACGGGCGTCACCGGCTGGACGACGTTCGCGGGCTCGGTCGGCTCGATCGGCTCGGTCGGCTTGACCGTCGCGCAGCCTTCGATCGCCTGGTGCGCGACCCCCGCTTCGCTCGCCGCGGGGTGCGTATCGAGAAAGCGTTGGTAGAACGTCGTGGCGCTCGCACAGTCGCCGAGCTTGACGTTGATCTGACCGATCGCGAACAACAGCTCGGGATCGGGATCGAGCGCGTAGGCGAGCGTCAGCTCTCGTAGAGCGTCGCGGTAGTTGCCGGACGCGTAGGCCTTGCTGCCGCGTTCGATGTGCGCTTTCGCGTCGGCCTTGGTATCCGCATCGGCGCGACTCGCGATCGCCACGAACGCGAGAGCGAGGACGACAGCTCGGTTCACGGGGCCGGCTTCTTGATGAACAGCGCGTCCGGATCCCACGTCGCTGCAGGTTGATCAGGTTTCGGCGGCGCCGGCGTTGGCTCAGCCGCCTTCGGCTTCACGACCTTCGCGACTTTCGGCTTCGCGGTCTGCTTCGGCGTAGGCGGAGGCGACCCTGCTGCTGCCGCTGGTGCCGGTGCCGTCTTCGGCGTCTCTGCCGTCTTCGGCGTAAGCGTAAGCGTAGGCGCAGGCGCAGGCGCGGCCGGTGCGGGCGTTGGTGCGGCCGCGGTTCCTGCTGCCATCCTCCGCTCCGGGACGAGTGCGCGCTCACCCGAGTCGTTGCTCCGCCCCCAATCCGCGATCACGATCGCCGCCGCTCCGATCGCGATCATCGGCCCCGCGAGGATCGCGACCCACTTCCACCGGTGGCTCTTCGTGCTTCCCGGTCGGGTCGCCCATGCCATCGGCGTTCCCGATGCGGTCGTCGGCTTCGAATCGTCGAACTCGGGGTTCGGCGTGCGCGCGCGTTGCGGCGGTTGGCCAGCGGTCTCCGCGCGGCGTCGCGCCTTCGCGAGCAGCGAGCCGACGGGCGGGGTCGGCAACCCAGCGGTCGCTTCGCTCGCGCTGACCACGCCGCTCGCCGATCCGTCGAAGTCGACATCGACGTACGCGATCTCGGCCTCGTCGTCGTCGACCGTCCACGGCTCCGGGCGACGGCCGAACTGGGTCACCATGTAGTCGGCGAGCGCGGTCGTCGAGCTGCGTAGGCCGAGCGTGCTCGCGGCGCGATCGAGCGCAACGCGCATCTCGTCCGCGGTCTGATAGCGGTCCGCCGGAGACAGCGACAGCGCCTTCATGATGATGTTCTCGAGCTGGATCGGAAGCTCGCGATGCAGCGACGGGCGCGGCACGTGGCCGGACACGATCGCCGACATCGTCAGAAAGTCGCTCGACGCTTTGAACAACCGCCGCACGGTGAACAGCTCGTACAACACGATGCCGAGCGCGAACACGTCGCTGCGCCGATCGACCGGCTGGCCGAGGCATTGCTCGGGCGCCATGTAGGAGATCTTGCCTTTGAGCGTGCCCGAATGGGTTTCGGTCGAACGGTGCGCCGCCTTCGCGATGCCGAAGTCGACGACCTTCACGTTGCCGTCGTAGCCGACGAGGATATTCGCCGGCGATACGTCGCGGTGGACCAGCCCGAGCGGCGCGCGATCGGGGCCGCGTTGCTCGTGCGCGTGATGCAGCGCGGCTGCAGTCGCGAGCGCGACGGTGAACAGGTGCTCGATCGGCAGTTGCTCGCCGTTCGTCGACAGTCGAGACAGCAGCGTGCGCAGGTCTTCGCCGTGGATGTACTCCATCGCGATGAAGTACTCGCCCTTGTCCTGACCGACGTCGTGAACCTGGACGATGTTCGCGTGGTGCAGCGCGGCGGCCATGCGCGCCTCGTCGATGAACATCTTGACGACGCCCTTATCGCGGGCGCTCTCGACGTGGATCTGCTTGATCACGACATAGCGTTCGAAGCCCTCGATGCCGGTCGCGCGCGCGAGCAGCACCTGCGCCATGCCGCCGCTCGCGAGGTGTCGCAGGACCTCGTAGCGACCCAGCTTACGACCTGGCGCAGATCCACCCACCCTACAAGCGTGCGGCGGATCGGGGAAGCGCGTCAAGCGGCATCACCGCCGCAGAGCCCGACGGAATGCGCACCATCGCCCACACGTCGCTACGGTTTTGCGGCGGACTTGTCCTGGCGGAGCCCGGCGATGTTCCACGACTGCGTGCACGTCGCCTTGCCCTTGATGCTGTACTCCGCGATCAGCACGAGCTGCAGCATGCCACCGTCGGCGATCCGCCCCGCGACTCGGTAGGTCGCGTCGATCCCCTGGATGATCGATGGACCGAGCTTGGACTTCGCCGTGACCTTGCCGCTCTTCTCGGCCGCCCCGACCATCTGAGGGATCGTCTCGATGTTGACGGTGAGCGACGTCTTCTTGACGTCGAGCCTCACCGTTGTGTGGCTCAGCGTCTGGGCGTGCTCGCAGTTGTTCGCGAGCTGATCGAACTTGGCGTCGTACGAGCCGACGACGTCCTCGGCTCGCGCCGTGGCAGCCAGAGCCACAAGAACTACTACGATCGCGACCGTGCGCATGGACACCTATATGACGCCGTGGCTCGCGGCGAAATTCAAGGGGCCCCGCGGTCGATTGATCGATCGGCTGCCCTCGTCCGAGAGGGCGGCCGACTCCTTAGACCGAGGGGCCACCGTTTACGGTGTCAGGGCAGTCCGTGGTGAGCCGCGATAGACGAACATCGTCTTCATCGACCCTACCTCGGCGTTTTCGCGCGCCACGACGGTGACGACGTTCGAGCCCGGCCACAGCGGGAGGTCCGCGGTGAAGTCGAGCACCTTGCCGTCCTTGCCGCTGCGGTTCGATCGATAGAACACCTTGCGGCTCTCGATCTTCGCGGTCTGGTTCGACACGAACACGTAGACGTCCTCGACGTGGGTCTCGTCCGACACCGTGCCGGCCAACCGATAGGTCTCGCCGGTCGTCTCGAGGCTCTTGACGTTGAGCGCGATCGTCGGCGGGGTCGAGTTCCACTGCGCGGTGTATGTCCCGCTGTCGTTGCCGCCTTGGCTGATCGAGTCGGTCGGCAGGAAGCCGACCTTGTTGCCGGCGAGCTTGACCTTCGTCCACGCCCCGTATTGCGCGAGCACGGCGAACCCGGCGCCCTTGGCGGTCATGCCGATCACGCTCGACTCCGGCGCCGCACCGGCGTGGATCTGCGTCGGCGACTTCGCGACGACGTTGCCATGCGCCGGAACGCCCGCGACCGCCGGCGTGATCGTGAAGTGGAGCTTCTCGCTCGACCGCACGTCGAGGACCTGGTCGTAGATCATCAGCTCGAGCACGAGCTCGTCGCCGTGCAGCGAGCTCTGCGTCGAGAACGGGAACTCGAGCTCCTTGACCTGGCCCGGCGCGAGCGACACCGCGGTCGCTGGAGCATCGGCCGGCTTGAGCTCGAACCGCGACTTGTCGAGCACGACGCCATCGCCCGACGCGTTGCGCAGCAGCACCGTCGTCTCCTGGCTCGCGCCAGCGCCGGTGTTCTTGACCTGAACTTGGAGCCGGTACTTCTCGCCGCGCTGGACCAAGCCGTCGCCATTGCCATCGTCGACGAGCTGATACGCGTACGAGAACACCGGGCGCGCCGCAGCTTCGACGTGGATCGCCGCCGGGCTCACGTGAGTCGGCGAGTTGCGCGCGTCCTTGACCTCGAGCCCGAGCCGGTCGACGCGGTCGAGCGCATCCTTGGGCAGCGAGACCTTCGCGGTGTACGTCTTGGTCTCGCCCGGGCCGACCTTGCCGATCGGCAGCTCGACATCCTCGAACATCGAGTCATCGGCTTGGACGCGCGGCAGCACGCGATACGCCGCACCCGTGCCGGTGTTCTTGACCGTCGCGGTCACGCTGACGAGGTCGCCAGCTTTGAGCACGCCGGACGGCGACGTCGCGACCGAGATGTCGAGGTTCGCGTTGTCGGTCTGCGTGGCCGGCGCGGTCCAGTCGACGCCGATCTGCGACAGCGCGGCGACTTCTTTCGTCTCTTCCTCGGCGCGCACCTTCTTGACGAGCGCGGTCGCGTCGGCGACCAGCTTCAGCCGGTTCGATTCGCGCACGCTCGACACCAGCTCCTTGGCGAACCGCATCTCGAAGTCTTCGACGATCTCGTCCTCATCCGGCGGATCCTCGTCGTCGGCCGGCGTGACCACAGGCGCCTTCGGATCGGCACCGACCGCGGCCGGCTTCTTCTCGATCAAGTACGACAGCTCGTAGGCCGGCTTGTCGCCGTCCTTCGCGTAGGTCGACACGAGGTGAGCGTCGAGATCCTTCTCGCCGTAGGTGTGGGTCGGGGTCAGCAGCCGGACGTAGCCCGCATCGAGCAGCTTCGCGTCGGTCTTGTCGTTCTTGTCGGGCACGTACATCCGATGCAGCGCGATGTCCGGCACGATGCCGAGGTTCTGGATCGAGCGATCGCCCGGGGTCAGGTACTGCGCGATCGTCAGCTTGAGCTTGGAGTGATCGCCGAAGTCGTAGAGCTCTTGGACCGAGCCCTTGCCGAACGTACGCGAGCCGATGATCGCGGCGCGGTCGAGGTTTTTGAGCGCACCGGCGACGATCTCCGAGGCCGACGCCGACTGACCGTTGACGAGCACCGCGAGTGACGCGCCGGTGTCGCCGAAGCCCTTGCCGGCGGCGCGCTCGTCGCGATCCTTGCCGGACACCGTCGTGACGAGGACGCCCTTGTCGACGAACAGGTCGGACAGCTTGACCGCTTCTTCGAGCAGACCGCCCGGATTGTAGCGCAGGTCGAGCACCCACGCGGTCGCGCCCTGGCCGCTCATCTCGCGCATCGCGTCGGCGACGTCGTCGGCGATGCCCTTCGAGAACTGCTTGACCTTGAGGTAACCGACGCCGTGATCGAGCAGCTTGTGCTCGACCTGAGAGACGTGAATGACGTCGCGGACCAGGTCGACCTTGAGCGTCTGCGCCTCGCCCTTGCGGTCGATGTACAGCGTGACCGGCGTATGGGGGTCGCCGCGCATGCGATCGACCGCTTCGTTCGACGTGAGGTTCTCGGTCGGATCGTTGTTGATCTTGACGATGTGATCGCCGGCCTTGATGCCCTTGCGCCACGCCGGCGTGTCCTTCATCGGCTTCACGACCGTGAGCTTGCGATCGATCATCCGGATCACGATGCCGAGGCCGCCGAACTTGCCGCTCGTCGACACGTCCATGTCGCGCGCTTGCTCGGGGTCCATCAGGATCGAGTGCGGATCGAGCGTCGACAGCATGCCGTTCGTCGCCGCGTACTCGATCTTCGCGAGGTCAGCGCCCGCGTTCATGTTCGCCTCGACGAACTTGAAGATGCTCTGCAGCATCAGCTGCAGCCGCCACGGCGAGTCGACCTTCGCGGTATCGAACGTCTGCTTCTTGTCGTTGACCGCGACCGACACCTTGTTGTGCGCCTGGTCGGACTCGACGAGCACTTCGGGGATGTTGAACTGGACCGAGTCGAGCGCGGCGTACAACATCTTCTTCGGATCGATGCGGCTCGGATCGACGTAGCGATCGTTCACCTTGAACAGCGCTGCGTTGAAGATCTTGAGCGTCGAGAGATCCGGCTTGCCGCCTTGGGCATCGCCCGGCGCGGCGCGGACCGCTTGCGTCTCGAAATCAAAGGACACGACGCCCTCCGGCGACTGCCGAACCACGGTAAGGACAAGTGCGAGGGCACCGGCGATCACCACCAGGGCCAGGTTCAACCTGCTGCGCATCTGCCGATTATAGGACGCAATGCGCGTCGTGCCAGGCACTGAGATGCTCGGCGCGATCGAAACTGGAAGCCCCACCGTCGAGTAGTTGCATGTAGTACAGTCCTCGCACCGCGATGGCCGACAGTAAGACGCGAGCCGGCGGGCGTAAGAAGAAGCCTGTCGAAGCGCCCGGCGTGGTGATCGACGTCGGCGACCGCCCTGCGACCGAGCCCGAGCCGGATCCCGACGACGAAAACCAGGAATCTTCGTCGGATGAGGACGGTTTAGACACGGACCTGGCAAAAGCCTCGACCGCGATCGAGGTCGTGGATGATGAAGATGTGCTCGTCGGTGATGCCGACGGCGATAGCGAGTCGCGCGCCAACACTCCCGCTCCAGCGCGCGGAGGCTCGCTCGCGCGGCGCGATCCCTTGAGCCTGTACATGTCCGAGACGCGGCGGTACCCGCTGCTCACGCCGGAAGAGGAGCACGCGCTCGCGGTCCGCCTCGTCGAGCACGGCGACCACTCCGCCGCGCGCAAGCTGATCGAAGCGAACCTGCGGCTCGTCGTCAAGATCGCGTACGAGTATCGCCGCGCGCATCGCAACCTGCTCGACCTCGTGCAGGAAGGCAACATCGGGCTGATCCAGGCGGTCGGCAAGTTCGATCCGTACCGCGGCGTGAAGCTGTCGAGCTACGCGGCGTTCTGGATCCGCGCTTACATCCTCAAGTTCATCTTGAACAACTGGCGGCTGGTGAAGATCGGCACGACGCAGGCGCAGCGCAAGCTGTTCTTCAACCTGCGCAAGGAGCGCGAGAAGCTCGAGCAAGCCGGGTTCGCGCCGACGACCGCATTGCTCGCCGAGAAGCTCGACGTTCCCGAGCGCGAAGTCATCGACATGGAGCGCCGGCTCGCCGCGCCCGAGGCATCGCTCGACGCGCCGCTCGGCTCGGGCGGCGAAGACGAAGGCACGCGCACGCGGCTCGACTATCTGCCGAGCGACGACGATCGCCCAGACAAAGCGGTCGAGAAGAACGAGTTCAGCGAGCTGCTGCGCAGTAAGCTCGAAGCGTTCGCCAGGACGCTCGAAGGCCGCGAGCAAGCGATCTTCCGCGAGCG
>CAZDGY010000336.1:0-6852 GCA_964504685.1 uncultured Kofleriaceae bacterium
GCATCCCCTGAAGGGATCACGGCCATCTGACACGATGTGTAGGATCAACAGAGCTGAGCTATTCGAGCAGCCGGCCGATCACTTTTTCGAGCTTCTCGAATTCGAACGGCTTGTCGATGTGAGCATCGGCGCCGTAGATCGGCGACGTGATCTCGTTCACTTGCTCACCGATCGCCGTGACCATCACGATCTTGATCGCCGACGTCGCCGGATCTTGCTTGAGAGCGCGCGCCACTTCCCAGCCGGACTTGCCAGGCATCATCACGTCGAGCAGCATGATGTCGGGCTTCGACTTCTTGGCCTGAGCGATCGCGCTCGAGCCGTCGCTTGCGGTCGTCACTTTGTAGCCGCGCTTGCCAAGCCGCGTGCTGAGCAAGGTGACGATCTCGGGATCGTCGTCCACCACCAGGATGCTCGCGGCCTTTGTCATGGCGCGACGCTACGGCCGTGGGCCTGACGGCGTCAAGCTGTGTTAGGACCCGCCGGTGGCTCGTCGCACCTGGCTCTGGCTCCTGATCGCGGTCGTGATCGGCGTCGCGGCGGTGTCCGCAGTCGGCGACGTCCGTCATGTCGGCGAGAAGTTGGCCGGTTTCAACTGGTGGGCACTCGGCGCGACGCTCGGGCTCGCGCTCGCGAACTATTCGCTGCGGTTCGTGCGCTGGCAGCTGTACTTGCGGCGCCAAAGGGTCTCGGTGCCGACGAGCTCGAGCGCGCTCGTGTTTGGCGCCGGGCTGTCGCTCTCGATCACGCCCGCGAAGCTTGGCGAGCTCGTGAAGAGCTACTTGCTGCGCGAGCTTCACGACGTGCCGGCGGTCCAGACCGCGCCGATCGTCGTCGCCGAACGGGTCAGCGACCTGGTCGCGCTGCTCGGGCTCGCGGTGATCGGCGTCGCGGTGTACGGCGTTCAAACCACGCTCGTCGCGGTCGCGGCCTGCGCTATCGCGTTCGGCCTCGTGCTGCTCGCATGGCCTCGGCCGACGCGCGCGCTGATCGATCTCGTGACGACGCCGGCGAAGCTGCGCCGACTGCGCGCACCACTGCAAGAGATGTACGGCGGGCTCGCCGCGTTGTGCCGCCCCAAGCCGCTGATCCTCGCGACCGCGATCGCGATCCCCGCGTGGTCGTGCGAGTGCATCGGGTTCGCGTTGATCTGCGATGCGTTCCCCGGCGCGCATATCGCGCTCGGCCTCGCGATGGTGATCTACGCCGCGACGACGATCGCCGGCGCGCTATCGTTCCTGCCGGGCGGCCTCGGTGTCACCGAGGGCGCGATGACGTTCGCGCTGGTCTCGGGCGCCGCCCACCTCGATGCCTCGACTGCACTCGCCGCGACGCTCCTGACCCGACTCGCGACGCTGTGGTTCGCGGTCGTGCTCGGTATCGGGTTCCTGGCGATCGCCCGCCGCCGGATCGCCCAGCGCGTCGCGAACGCCAACCCGGCACGCGACCCCTGACCTACGCGTGCCTTTTCGACACGCCGGTCGCGCAACTCGCTCGATCGACACGAGCCGGCGACCGCGCATAGCCGTTGCAACGTGGCGCCGCTGTGGCGGTGTTGATGTCGTCTGCGGGAGTGTTCTTGCTCGGCGCGTTTGCGGCGATCGGAGTGGTCCTCGCAGCGTGGCCGTTGCTGGCGGCGCGCCAGTATCGCCGGCGCATGGTGCTCGTCCTCGCGCTCGTTGCAGTGCTCGTCACGTGCGCGATCGTCGGCCAGTACCTATTCGATCGGGGAGGGATATGGCTCGTCGGCTTGCCTCGGCCGCCCGCGGCGCCGACACGTGGGGCAGCTGTCGATGGAACGCCGTGCCGGCCATAGATCGCGCTCGTCACTCCAACGGCAGGCCCAGCCGGGCCCACGACAACCGAGTGCTATAACCCCGGCATGTCCTCGGTAGGTGTCGACTTCGATTTCACGCGATGGATCGCGGCGCGGCGCGGCTCGATGGAGCAGCAGGCACGCGATGGCGCGGCGTACGCGTTCAGCGGCGAGCGACGGTTTCGCCGCACGCTGATGATGGCGCGGCCGGTGACGATC
This sequence comes from uncultured Kofleriaceae bacterium, assembly GCA_964504685.1. Classification (GTDB taxonomy): domain Bacteria; phylum Myxococcota_A; class Polyangia; order Haliangiales; family Haliangiaceae; genus JABFXX01. The sequence continues at coordinate 2,036 of CAZDGY010000336.1, forward strand.
GCGCTCGAAGCGACGACCCGGCTGTGGCGCGATGTCGCCCGCACCGAGCTGCTCGGCACCGCAGTCAAAGTCACCGACCAGCAATATCCGCGCGTGTTCGAGGCCGCGAAGATCGCCGGGGCTGCGCTGCGCGTGCGCGTTCCGCCGGTGTTCGCGGCGCCGACCGCATCGATCAAGGTGAAGGTGCTCGGCACCGAAGATGCGCCGCACCTGATCGTCAACCTCGAGCTCGCCGAAACCCTGGACGATACCGAGCTGGTCGCCGCGATCGCGCACGAGCTAGCCCACATCCAGAACGGTCACATCTTGTACGCGACCGCGCTGCACTACTTGACCAGCTCCGCGGTGTTCTTCGTGCGCTGGATCGTGCAGCCCGCGATCATGACGCTGCAAGCCTGGTCCCGCCGCGCCGAGGTCACATGCGATCGCGCGGCCCTGCTCGCGGTGCGAGATCTCGACAAGACGCTCGCGGCGCTCGTCAAGCTCGAGCTCGGGCTCGACAAGTCCGGCGCGTTCAACGTCGAAGAGTATCTGCGCGCGCTGCCCGACGTGAAGAAGGGCATCGGCCGCTACGCCGAGCTGTTCCGCTCGAACCCGTACGTGCCCAAGCGCGTCCAGGCGCTGCGGCTGTTCGCCGACTCAGGGCTCTACGCGATCGTGACCGGCGCGGATCCGACCGGCAAGCCGAGCCTGCCCGACGTCGACAAACAAGTCTCCGACCTCATTTCGGTGTTTTAGGAACCGCCATGATCATCCTCGAACATCACAAGCAAGCGAAGCGCGAGATCGTCGCGCGGTTTCAGCAACTCGCCGAGGTCGCCGAAGCCGTCGGCATGGTCACGCTCGCTCGCGACATTCGCGCGACGCGGATCCCGAAGCTAGAGGCCGAACGCTTTCATCTCGTCGTGCTCGGCGAGTTCAACCACGGCAAGTCGACGTTCGTGAACTCGTTGCTCGGCGCCGATATTCTGCCGACCGGGATCACGCCGACCACGGCATCGATCAACCACGTGGTCTATGCGCCTCAACCGACCGCGCGCGTCGTGCTCGGCGATGGCGAGAGCCGCCAGCTCGATCCGGGCCAACTCAAAGAGTGGGTGACCGTCGCGGGCGGCCACGCCAACGAGGTCGCGTTCGTCGAGCTCGGCTATCCGAGCGACCTGCTCGTCAACAACGTCGTGCTCGTCGACACGCCGGGGGTTAACGATCTCAACGAGCAGCGCGCCGAGGTCACCTACGGCTACGTGCCGCGCGCCGATGCGGTGGTGTTCCTGCTCGACGCCGGCCAAGCGCTCAAGGATAGCGAGCGCGAGTTCTTGCGCAGTCGCGTGCTCGAGAGTGCGCGCGATCGGCTGATCTTCGTGCTCGGCAAGATGGACATGCTGTCGCCGGACGAACGCACCGCCGTCGTCGAGTACGCGCGCAAGGGCCTCGCCGGGATCGCCGCCGAGCCGGTGCTGTTCCCGTTGTCGGCGCGCGATTGGGCGAAGTCGCACGACCCCGCGAGTGGCATGCCGGAGCTGATCGCGTACCTCGAGCGGTTCCTCGCGCGCGATCGAGCGCAGGTCATCCTCGACAATGCCGCGGCCGACGCCGCTCGCACTGCGAGCTATGTCGAGTCGAACCTCGGCGTGCGGATGCGGTCGTACGAGCTCGATCTCGGCGAGCTCGAGACCCGAATCGCATCGGTGCGCGAGCAACTCGACTCGAGCAAGCGCAAGCTCGACGAGCTGCACATCCGGATCGATGCGGACGCGAGCTCGATCAAGGCGCAGGTCGGACTCGATCTCGAGGCGTTCGCGAAGGCGTTTGTCGCGGTGCTGCCGGTCCAGATCGACGCGGTCGATGCCGACGACGTCAAGCTTTACCTGACCGCGTTCATCGAGGATAAGTTCAAAGAGTGGGCCGAGCTCGAAGGCGCGAAGCTCGCCGCGATGCTCGAACACCTCGCCGAAGAGGTCATCTCGATCACGAACGAGAACGTCGCGGCCGCCGCCGCCACCCTCGCCGAGCGGCTCGGCCCCGAAGACGCAAACGTCGAGATCACCGTCGATTCATTCAAGTACGACGTCGGGATCTATGCAGTTGGTGCGCTCGGCACGACCGTGATGCTGTTTGTCAACGTACTCGCCGGTGGCTTGCTCACGCTCGCCGCGCCGATCTTGGCGATCGTGCTCAAGTCGAAGATCGCCGGCGACATCCGCGTCCAGGCGAAAGAGCGAGTTCCCGCGGCGATCCTCAAAGCGGCCGAGGCGATGAAGCCGCACTTCGACAAGTGCATCGACGATTTTGCCAAGCGCCTGTCGGAGTTCGTGTCGAACGCTGGCAACACGCTCTACAAAGGCATCGGCGAGATCCTCGATCGCACGATGACCGACCGCCGCGAGCGCGGCAGCGAAGTCGGTGCGATGAAAGCGTCGACCGCTACGCAAATCACGCAAGTTCGGGCGGCGGTCGCTGCGCTGCGCCAGCTGCGCGAGGGCATCTGGACGCCGGTCGACGATCCGAGCCTGTCCTAGGGACGGTGTTCACCTTGTCAACCGCCCGCCGGCGGAGGGCTGAATGATCTCGACGCCTTAGTTGGGGACGGTGTTCACTTTGTCAACCCGAGCTAGTGGACGATGAACGCGCCGTTGAAGTCCGTATGGGACCCGTCGCGAAACGGATGGCGCAAATCGTAGATCAGCCACTCGAGCACGGCGGTCCCGATTACGAGCAGGATTGCGACGGCGATGCGCCACTTGCCGATTCGCCCGCGCCGGCCAGCGAAAGCGCGAGCGCGGTGCCGAATAAGCCCAACGCCGCCACGAACGCGTAGGCCACCTACGAAGGATACCGGAGCCTCGCGCAGACCTGGGTCGCGCTGTACGCTGCCCTCATGTCTCTGTGGTCGCGGCTCGAGCGCAGGCTCGGCGATCTCGCCGGCGAGCTCGTGCTCGACGATTATCGCGACCAGCTCAACCAAGCGCGCGGCCTGATCGCGAAGGGGGACGTCAAGACCGCGATCGACGTGCTCGAAGCGCTCCTCGCGGTCAAGCCCGACCACGGCCAAGCGCTGATCGTGCTCGGCGAAGCGCGGCTCGCGCGGCACGAACCGGCAGCCGCACGCGACGCGTTCGAGCGAGCGCTCGCGATCCGCGGCGGTGATCCTGCGGCACTCGTCGGGCTCGGTCTCGCTTTGATCGAGCTCGCGAGCTTCGAAGTGGCGATCAGCTCGCTCGCCCGCGCGGTCGGCGAAGCCGCCGGTGATCGCGCGATCCTCGCCGAGGCGTATCGCGGCTTGGGCGTGGCTTGGCGACGACGCGGCGATCTCGACAAGGCGATTCGCGAGCTGCGCAAGGCGGTCACTGAGGATGGCGACGATCTCGATGCGCGGGCCGCACTCGGCGAAGCGCTCGTCGCCGATGGTGGACCTTACGACGAGGCGCTGCGTCACCTGGAACGAGCCGCGAAAGGCGACCGTGCGCTCGCACTGTACGCTCTCGGTCGGCTCGCGTTGATCGAAGGTGCACCAGCGACCGCCGCCGAGCGGCTCGCGAACGCGCGCGCGTTTGCTGATACCGACCCGACCCCGCTCGGCGCACTCGTGCGCTCGGAGATCTCGCTTGCACAAGGTGACGCCGCTCTCGCCGAAGGCGACGCGATCCACGCGCACACGTTCTATCTCGAAGCGCTGCAAGCCGACCCGCGCCGCGCAGAAGTCCATGCGCGGATCGCCCGTGCGCATCGAGCGGTCGGCAGCCTCGATGCCGCGTTGACGAGCTACGACCGGGCGCTCGCACTCGGCGGTGACGTCGAAGTGTTGCGCGATGCGGTCGATACCGCGCTCGCTGCCGGCGACGCGACGCGCGAGCTCGCATGGGGCAACGACTTGCTCGGCAAGGATCCCGATGACGTGCGGGCGATCGTGGCGCGTGGAGCGGCGATGGCGCGCGAACAGCCGACCGCTGCACAGGCGCTGCTCGAGCTAGCATCGGCGCGCGACGACGTCGATGCGCATGTCGAGCTCGCGAAGCTCGCCCTCGCCAACGACCCGAAGCTCGCGGCCGAGCACGCAAAGGCCGCACTACGAGTTGCACCCCACGATCAGCGCGCGCGTCGTGTGCTCACCGAAGCCCGAGCCGCCGAGCTGCCGCCACCGTCCGGGTCCGACATCGCAGAGCTCGCGCAGTTCCTCGAGCGCGCGGTCGCGACTCGACGCGAGCTGGGCCACTTGGTCGGCGAAGTCGCGCGCGCTGCGGCGAATCTCGACCAACCGTTGCTCGTCACCGTGATGGGCGAGTTCTCGAGCGGCAAGTCGTCGTTCGTCAACGCGTTCATCGGAGCCGATGTCGCGCCGACTGGAATCACACCGACGACCGCGACGATCAACGTCGTTCGCTACGGTCACGAACGCGGCGGGCGAATTCTCGCTGCAAGTGGTGGCACCGCTCTCGAGCTCGGCTGGGACGCGTTGATGGCGCACCTCCGTGCGCTGACGCCGGAGGCCGCGCGCGCGATCGATCGCGTCGAGATCCTCGTACCACTGCCGCAACTCGAGAAGATCAATATCGTCGATACGCCGGGCCTCAACTCGATCCTGCCCGAGCACGAAGCGACCGCCCGCGCGTTCATCGCGCGCGCCGATGCAGTCGTCTGGGTGTTCACCGCATCACAAGGCGGCAAGGCGAGCGAGCAGAAGGCACTGCGCTCGATCCGCGACGAAGGCAAGCGCGTGCTCGGTGTGCTGAACAAAGCCGACCAACTCTCCGACAGCGAACGCGCGGAGGTCGTCGAGTTCATCACCGGCACGCTCGGCGAGCTCGTCGAGGTCGTCG
>CAZDGY010000337.1:0-6848 GCA_964504685.1 uncultured Kofleriaceae bacterium
GCGAAGCGGCTATACGAGTCGATCATGAGCGTCGGCAACTCGATCGCCCCGGACGAGGCGTTTCGAAAGTTTCGCGGCCGCGACGTCGATACGAATGCGCTGATGCGCGATCGCGGCTTCCCGACGACCTAGCGGCTCCATTCCGGAGGGCGTTCGGGCCACGGTGTCGACCAGCGGCGAGCAACGCCGACGGTCGATCGGTCGATCGCCCTCAGGCCTACTTCTTCTTGCCGCGCTTGGCCCGGCGCGCCTTGCTCCGCGCTTGGCCGCGCTTGTGCCACGCCTTCTTGCGCGCCTTCATCTTGCGATCCTTGAGGCGGCGCTTCTGTTTGAACTTGGGGCGAGACTTGAGCTTGCGCTTCGTACGGAGACCCATAGGGTCACGTCTATACAACGACCTACGGGGCTGTAACCAGCCGGGGTGGCCGTCGTATACCAGCTGCGGTCTCGATGGCCGATCCCCGGGAGCTCATGCTGCGGTACTGCGATGGCGATGCGCAAGCATTCCGCGAGCTCTACGCGTTAGTAGCGCCGCGCCTGCTCGGGTACTTAGCGAAGATGACGCACGACCGCGCGGTCGCCGAAGACCTGTTGCAGCAGACGTTCTTGAAGCTCCACCGCGCGCGCACCGCGTACATTCGTGGCGCGGATCCGGTCCCCTGGCTGTACTCGATCGCGCATCGGACGTTCCTCGACGAGGCGCGCAAGCAAAAGCGCGCGGTCGTTCGCACCGCGGACGATGAAGTGCCCGAGCTGCCGGCGGCGATCACCGGCGAAGCGATCGAACGCAGCAACGAACCGGCGGATCCCGAGCTCGCCCGCGCCGCGCTCGACGCGCTCGCCCAGTTGCCCGATCAGCAGCGCGAGGCGGTCGTGCTGACGAAGCTCGACGGCAAGTCGGTCGCCGAGGCTGCAGCGATCGCGGGCACGACGGTCGGCGCGATGAAAGTGCGCGCCCATCGCGGCTACGAAGCGCTGCGCAAGCTCCTGGTCCCGGGCGCGCGCGTTCACAGGGCGGCGTCATGAGCGAGCGCGACGAGCTCCCAGGCCTCGCCGACCTCGCCCACAGCGCGCTGCCGTCGGTGCCGGCGTTGTCGTCGGCGCTCGAGGCCGAGCTCGGTCAGCTAACGCCAACCGCGACGCGCCAGCCGATGCGTCAGCTCGCGATCATGTTCTGTCTCGCGGCGGTCTACGGCGGGAGCTTGGTCGCGGTGCTGGCGCTGCGCGGCGATGTCCGGGAGATCCCGATCGGCTGGCTCGTCAGCGCGGGCGCTGCCTGGCTGCTCGGCTTCGTGATTCCGATGTATCTCGCGCTCGTGCCGCGATCTGGCAGCGTCGTGTCGCGCGCGCAGCTCGCGCTCGCCGCGGCGATCGTGGTGTCGATCGCGTTCATCGCGATGGGCCTGGCGATCCACCCCGAAGGCACGACCAGCCTGCACTACGGCTGGGACAAGTTCGGCCACGGCCAAGGCTGTCTCGCGATCGGCCTGGTGACCGCGGCGGTGCCGATCGTCGTCGGCGCGATGTTCTTGCGGCGTTCGATGCCGGTGGGCTCGCGCTGGATCGCGGCGGCGCTCGGCGCCAGCGGCGGTTGCCTCGGCGGCCTCGTCCTCCACTTGCACTGCCGGATCGCGGACGCCCAGCACGTCGGCTTGGTCCATGGCGGCGTCGTCGGGGTGTCCGCGCTGCTCGCCGCGGCGCTCGTCCCGCGCGTCGCGCGCTAGCTCGTCGTGTTGCGCACGCCTCGCGAGTGATAATCTTCCGACCGTGATCGGCCTCGTGCTGTCGTGTGAGCACGCCTCGTGGCGGCTACCGCAGGACGTCGATCTCGGCGTGCCGAGCGACGTGCTGACCTCGCAAGCGAGTTGGGACCATGGCGCGCTCGAGATCGCCGCCGCGTTGTCCGCCGAGGTCGGCCTGCCGGTTCACACCGGCGCGTTCTCGCGGATGTTCGTCGATCTCAATCGCGCCGCCGATCACCCGGACGTGATCCCGGCGCACAGCTACGGCGCCGACGTGCTGGGCAACCTCGGCCTGACCGCGGGCGATCGCGCAGCGCGGCTCGCCCAGTATCACGCGCCGTATTGGGACGCGATCCGGCACGACGTCGTGGCGCAACTCGCAGATCGCGGTGCCGTGCTGCACCTGTCGTCACATAGCTTTGCGCCCGAGCTCGATCCGACGAATCGCGCGTTCGATTGTGGCGTGCTCTACGATCCGGCCCACGCGTTCGAGGCCGAGCTCGCCGAGCAGTTGCTGATCGCACTGCGCGAGGCGGGGTTGGCCGTGCGCGCGAACCAGCCTTACACCGGCACTGGTCCCGCAGTGTGCACGTCGCTGCGTCGCGAATTCGCGGGCAAGCGCTACGCCGGCATCGAGCTCGAGACCTCGCACGCGGTAACGACCAGCCATCGCGGCTGTGCGCGGGTCGCCGCCGCGGTCGCGCCGTGGTTGGCGCGCATAGCCGTATGACCGCGCCCGCAAACACGCCGATTCCACGTCCCGCTAGCGTGCCCGCCGACGCGCGCTGGGACGGCACGGTCGGCGTCGAGTGGCAGACCGGCCCGGTCGATAGCGATGGCAAGAAGCACGGCTCGTTTCGCGGCTGGTCGCGCGCCGGCGTGCTGCACTCGGAGACGCCGTATGACCACGGCGTGCTGCACGGCAAGCAACGGCGGTTCCATCCCGACGGCTCGATCGCGCTGATCTCCGAGTGGGCACGCGGGGTCGAGCTCGACACGATCTACTATCGCAACGACACGTCGCACCCGGCTTCGCCCGAACCGTTCCCCGAGTGCGCGCCCGCGGTGCGCTCCGCCGGCTTCTACACGCGCGACGGCCGCGCGAACTACACGATCCGCTACTTCCTGCGCGACGGCACCGAGGCCGGGCCCGACGGCCAACCGGTTCCGCCGCGACCGCCGAGCGTGCCCGCGAGCGCGCGCTGGCTGCCCGACTTGCGCGCGTGGATCGACGGCGAGCTCGAGCGCGGCACGAATCGCCGGCTCGGCACGTGGCGACGTTGGTCGCGGACCGGCGCATTCGAGCGCGACGAGCGTTACGACGCCGGCGTGCTGGTCAGCGCGAGCGAGCGCGGCGATGGCGGCGCGGTTAGCTTCGAAGCCGTGCGCGAGGGCGACGCGATGCAATGCACGCTGTTCGCCGGTGGGACGCGCGTCGCGGCCGGAGCGATCGCCGATGGCCTGCTCACCGGGGCGTGGCGGCTATTCGGCGACCACGGCCGCGACGTCGACGCGACGCCGCATCGCATCGCACACGACATCACCGGCGTCCGGCTCGAACGCGCGCTCGCCGACCTGGTGTATCGCGCCGACGAGCCGAACCTCGAGCTGCCGTCGCAGATCATCGGCATCGATACCGAGCTATGGCATGTCACCTCCGGCGCGCAGGACCGCCGCGTCGCGGAAATCCCACGCCTCGTGCGCGCGCTCGTCGCGCCCGACCCGCGCGTGCGTGACTACGCGCTCGCCGCGATCGAAGCCGAGCTCGAGCGCCACAGCGAGGTATTCCCGGCGACCGCGCTCGCGATCCCGTACCTCGGCAAGCTGCTCGCGCACCCGAACGCCGATGCGAGCTCGCTCGTTCGCGTCATCCACGTCGCGGCCGAGGCCACGACGACCGCGGCGGAGACCACGCCGGTGCACGCCGCGGTGAGCGCGGCGATCGCAGTTGCATGGCCTGCGATCTGGGCGCGGTTCGCGGCCTCGGGTGGCGAGGACCGCCATCGCATTCTCGGCATCGCGCGCGCTGCGCCGAACGCTCGCGCCGACGTGCTCGCGCTCGCGACCCGTGATCCCGATCCGGTCATGCGCGCGTTCGCGATGACGAGCATCACCGACGGCGACTATCAGATCGCCGAGGTCAAGGCGTGTCTCGACGATCGCGATCCGCTCGTCCGCGCCGCGACCGCGATCGCGATCGGGTGCAGCGCCGGCCCCGAATCGCCGCGCGAGGTCGTGACCCAGCTCGCCGACGCGATTCGCCGTCACAAAGAGCTCGCTCCGCGGTTCGCGGCCCTGACCTGGGCCGAGGAGCACGTCCTTGCGCAGCTCGCGTTCGCCGCCGGCGCGATCGGCACGCCGGACGCGCGCTCGCTCGTGCACGCGCTGTGCGCGGTGTTCGGCGAGGTCGACGGTCGCTCGGCGATCACGTTCGCGACCGGGCTACTCGCACTCGCGTTCGGCAGCGGCGAGCGACCGTTCGCGAAGCGCTTCGTCGAGATCCTGCAGACGCTCGCGGCCGGCCCCGGGTTCTGGGTCTACGACAGCGAAGCGAGCGAGCTCCTCGGCCGGTGGAACTTGCCAACCGAGCGCAAGCAGCTCGCCGCGTTCGTCGCGCAGCTCACGGCCGCGCGAGATCCGGAGCGCCTCGCGTACGACAAGATGCACTCACAGTAGGCGCAGGTCAACGCGGCGGTCTTCGCGCCAGCCCGCGTCGTCGGTGCCGGTCGCGTCGAGTGCGCCCCGAGTCGTCTCGGCGAGCTGCGGGGTGCCCACGCCGAGCCGTTGCAAGTAGCTCTCGACATTGTGCGCGCGGCGATCACCGAGCGACAGGTTGTACTCCGCGGTGCCACGCGGATCGGCGCGGCCCACCAGCTGCAGCTTGCGACCCTTGAGCGGCCCGGTCGTCACGCAGCGCGCGATCTGATCGAGGACGTCGCGATCGCTAGACGTCAGCTCCGACTGATCGAAGTCGAACTTCGGCGCCTTGTCCTCGCTCGCGACCGCGAGCTGGCATTGCTTGACCAGCTCGTCCGAGGCGTTGACGTTCGTGCTGACCGGGCTGGCGGGCGCAGGCTTGGCATCTGAGGTCGCGACCGGCGGCGGCGCGCTCTCGACCGGGGCTACCGGTGCCTTGGCGTGGTGACATGCTGCGAGCGCGAGCACAGCGGCAACTAGTTGGAATCGCATACGATCTCCTTGGTGTTCAAACGGTTCGTACCGGGGAAGACGGGGCCCCGAGCGCCGTGTTCACGAACGCGGGACGATTTGTGCCGTCGTATGCTTCGTGCTGGCGATGATTCGGATCGACGACTCCGATAGCGAGATGGCGGTTCAATTCGAGCGGATCGTTCGCCGCGTGAAACGCTCGATGAGCTATCGCGGCTCGTACAGCACGAACGACATCTTGTCGTCGCTCGTCATGCGCTGGGTCCAGAGCGGAGAGTGGGAGCGATTGCGCGATCTGCCGGCCGAGCAGCGTCATATCGGCCAGAGCGTGCGCCGGTTCATTCTCGATCGACTCGACCAACTCCGCCGTCGCGGCCACCGTGAAGATGTCGCCGACGACCTGGTCATGCCCGACGACGCGACGCTCGCCGAGATGATCGAGCTCGCCGAGCTCCGCGAGTGGATCGCAGCGCGCGTCACCGAATTGGAGCAAGGCGTCACCGACCCGCGCGTCAAGATCCCGGTTGCGGTGCCGCGCGAGCTCGGCAAGACCTTACGCCTTCATCTCGAGGGCAACACGCAACGCCAGATCGCGACCGCACTAGGCATGTCGCTCGGCGCAGTCAACAAGCGCATCGCCGAAGGCACGAGCTACCTCGTCGTGCTGCAGAGCATCGACGCCGGAGTTACGACGTCATGAACCGGATCCGCGAGCTGCTCGCAGAGATCGCGACCGAGCCGCCGGCGCGCTGGGAGCGGCTGGTCAAGCAGCACTTCGCCGATGACGGCGTGCTCGCCGCACAAGCGCTGTTGTGGTTGCGTGCCGATCTCGACAAGGTCGCCGACGATGCCGCGCCGCCGGTGCTCGGCAGCGATCAGCGCTACGTGCTCGGCGCACGGCTCGACACCGGTGCGACCGCCGCGGTGTGGCAGGCGTACGACAAGAAGCTCGGACGCCACGTGGCGGTCAAGCTGTTCCACAACGACTCCGGCCCCGCGGTCGACGAGGCACGCGCCGCATGCGACGTGATCAGCGAGCACGTGATTCGCGTGCTCGACGTCCACGACTCCGAACGGCCGTACATCGTGATGGAGCTCGTCGGCGAGCACGATCCGCTGCGCGGCGAGCTCGTGCCGGGGGTGTCGGCGGCGGTCGCGCGTCCGCACGATATCGCCGAGGCGGTGCGCTGGGTGCGCGATGTCGCGCGCGGCGTGCACGACGCCCACCTCCGCGACGTGTTCCATCGCGATCTCAAGCCGCACAACGTGCTGATCACGCCGATGTCGCGGCGCGCTCGGATCGGCGACTTCGGGCTCGCGGTGAGTGCGACCACCGCTCCGCTCGCGCTGATGACCGGCGGGCCGAACGGACCGCTGCGCATCGCGGGCACGCCGGCGTACATGGCGCCGGAACAAGCGCGCGGTTTGCCGACGACGCTCGATCCAGGCGACGCGACCGATCGCGCCCGGCTCGTTGCGATCGACGTGTGGGGGCTCGGCGCGCTCGCATGTGATTTGCTGTCCGGCCATCCGCCGTGGCGCGCGCGCGGCGACGATTCACTCGCGTGGGAGATCGCCGCGTCCGGCGCGCGACCGGAGCTCGCCGCCAAGACGCCGCGGGGCGAGCGCATCCCGCGCCGGCTCGCGCGAGTGATCGAGCGCGCGCTCGCCGACGATCCGGCCAAGCGTTACTCGAGTGCCGCCGAGGTCGGCCGCGAGCTCGACGCGCTGCTCGCGCTGCGCCCGACGAGCTACGATCGATCGCGATTCGTGCGCGCGGTGTTGTGGTGTCGGCGCAACCCGCAGCTGTCGTTCACCGCTGCTGCGGCGGCGGCGCTCGCGATCGTGACGACGGCCACGTATCTCAGCGTGCGCGATCTGCGCGAGCAGCGGCGCGGGCTCGCGAGCGAGGTCGACGTCAAACGCGCCGAGCTCGCA
>CAZDGY010000338.1:0-6829 GCA_964504685.1 uncultured Kofleriaceae bacterium
CGGCGACGAAGCGGGCACGCAGGGCCGCCTGTGGAATCGTCTCCCGCAGATCGTGTCTTGCCCGGAAGCCCAGCTCCGCAAACGCGCGGCGGCCGTCGACCATGCAGACGTAGCGAATGAAGTCGAGCTCGGCCACCGGGAAGCTCGATAGCCCGAGCTTGAACGCCGCGGACAGCACCGAACGCGCGAGCGGGTGCGGGATCGCGATCGGATCGCGACGCAGCTCGCGCAACACGGCAGACATCGGCAGCTCGCCGGGACCGACGACGTTGTAGATGCCGCGGCGCCCCGGTGCGAGCGCGAGCACGATCGCCTCGGCGACGTCCTCAACATGGATCAGCTGCACCATCGGATCGAAGCCGAGCAAGATCGGCGGGCGCGGGATGCGCAAGAAGTTCGACGGCGCGTTGTGAACGGGTCCGACGATGTGGACCGGCCGCAAGATCACGGTCTCGGTCTGCTGCGCGCGCCACAAGAACGTCGAGACCAAGTGATCGATCTCGACCAGGTCGCGCATCTGCGGGAAGCGTTGCGAAGCGAGCAGCGGCGCGTCCTCAGTCAGAAATTGCGGGTTGTCCGGCCGCGGGCCGTACACGTTCGCCGACGACAGCAGCACCACTTTCGGTACGCGATACGCCTGGCAGTACTCGAGCAGCTTCGCCGTGCCAGCGATGTTCCACGAGTAGAGCTCGGCAGCGCGGGCACGAGGGTCGTGCATCACGCCGAGATGGATCAGCGCGTCGACCTCGCCGACCCGGAACACATCGCGCGCCTTCTTGCTGCGCAGATCGACTTGATGATGCTCGATGTCTTTGGGCCGGCCGGGCATCGCGCGGCGATCGAGGCCGACGATCTCCCAGCCGAGATCGTGATGGAGTCGGCGCGCGACGATCCGACCGAGCCGTCCGGAGATGCCGGTGATCACGACCTTGCGTGGGCGAGGCTCACCAGAAGACATGCTCGCGCTCGCGTAGGCCGTTTTGGATCATCGCGTCGATCCGTTTGCGCACGGTCTTGACCTTGTCGACGAGCACCTCGTCGTCGTCGTCGGCATCGCCCGCGAACATCATCGGCTCGCCGAAGTACAGCCGGTACTTTACTGGCAGCGGTACCGCGGCGATAAACGGAGGGTAGGGCACGACCGGAAACGACGGCGAGCGGAACAGCCTCGCGAGCGGCTTGACGTTGATCGACGGCGCCTGCTCTTCGGCGCCGATCACCGCGATCGGCACGATCGGCGTACCGGTCTCGAGCGCGAGCCGCATGAAGCCGGTGCCGAACTCGGCGAGCTGGTAGCGCTTCGAGAACGGCTTCGAGATACCGCGTGCGCCCTCCGGAAACACGAGCACGGCCTCTTCCGCGGCAAGGAGGCGGCGGCAATTCTCCGGCGTGCCGGTGATCTGGCCCCAGCGCGAGAACAAGTACGAGGCAAACGGCACGCTCGGCACGAAGTACTCGACCATCGCGCGCGGCAACCGCGGCTGGGCCGGCTCGAGAAAGCACGCCGAGCCGATCACGAGCGCGTCGAACGGGAGCTGGCCGGAATGATTCGAGACGAGCAGGACTCGGCCGCGCGCCGGCAGGTTCTCGATGCCGAATGCGGTCGCGCGAAAGTAGTGGCGATAGAACCAGCGCGCGACCGTCACCGCACTCTTGATCGACTCGCGCGACAAACCGAACGGATCGAAGCCGAACTCGTTACCGTGGACGACCAGCGCCTGGACCCGGGCGTCGATGTCATCGCCGCCGTCACCGGGCGCGCCGCGTAGCTGGCGAATCCGATCGATGAGCCCCACCGGCGCAGCATCCCACGTCGATGTTACGATGTCGTCATGAACGACGTGTTCGTGGATCTCGAGTATCGCGGGCTGCCGCTCGGCAAGCGCGTCAAGCTCGCGCAGGTTCGGCCGTCGACCGGATACCTCGAGGTGCCCACGCCGATGCCGGTCGGAACCGCGATCGCGATCGCCGCGGATGACGGGGTCGCGCTCGAGGCGAGAGTCGAAGCGATCTTCGAGCAGGTGGGCGGTTCGGACCGAGTCCCCGGCATGCTGGTCAAGCCGGCGCTCGAGAGCGATGCAACGAAGAAATGGTGGAAGGAGCGGGTCACGCTGCCCGAGCTCGAGCCGCCGGCGCCACCGCAGATCAAGAAGCGCGAGCTCGTTCATCCGAAGCGCAAGGACGACGCGACCGTCACCGAGCTGATGGACGACGGCCGCAACACGAGCGTGATGGACGCGCCGACCACGGCCGACGAAGTTCCGGCGGCGATCCTCGCCGAAGCAGCCGCCGAAGCCGAGGCCGAGGTCGCGATGCGAGGGCGGATTCATCGCGACACGACGCCGGCCGCGCCGATCCAGATGCGGACGACGATGCCGATGCCCGCGATGATGCCCCCGGTGCAAGACGACGAGGTCAAGAAGACGATCGCGATGGACGCGGTCGATCTGCGCGCGCTCGGCCTCGAGACCACGACGGGGCAGATTCCGGTCGTGGCCGGCGACGACGAAGCCAGCGAGCCGAACGAGAGCGATGGCGGCGACGACGACAAGAAACCCGAGCACAAGGGTGCGGGCGCGCGCCGGCGTCGCAAGAAGCGCTGAGCGATGACTGCGATTCCGCCGCGCGTCGTACGCGGTCAGACGATCGGGATCGTCGCGCCGGCTGGGCCGGTCAAACCGGAGCGGTTGCGCCGCGGGCTCGAGAGATTTGGCGATGCGTTCCAGCTCCGGATCGCGCCGAGCGTGACCGCGCCACACCCCGACGGCGTACCGAGCTACCTGGCAGCGAGCGACGAGGTCCGAGCCGCCGAGCTCACGCAGATGCTGCGCGATCCGGATATCCGCGCGATCGTGCTCGCGCGCGGTGGCTACGGCATCGTGCGCATCCTGCCGCTGCTCGATCCGCAGCTGCTCGCCCGCGATCCGAAGCCGATCGTCGGCTTCTCCGACGGCACCGCGCTTCTCGCGTGGGCGTACGCCGCGGGCGTGCGCGGCATCCACGGCCCGATGATCGCGCAGCTACCGGATCTCGGCCCTGGCGACACCGCGCAGTTGATCGAGATGCTGACCGATCCGACGCCCGCGGGCGTCCGACGGTGGCAGCTCGCGGTCCACGGCACCGGCACGGCGCGCGGGCACCTAGTCGCGGCAAATCTCACGATCGCCGCGATGCTCGTCGGCACGCCGTGGGCTCTGCCGCTCGCCGGCGCGATCGCGCTCGTCGAAGATGTCGGCGAACGTCCGTACGAGCTCGATCGCTACGTCATGCATCTCGCGCAGACCGGCGCGCTCGCCGATACCGCCGCGGTGATCGTCGGCGACCTCGCGCGCTGCGTGGATCCGAACCCGCCGACCGGCGTGCCCGATCCGGAAGGCGCTGCGCTCGCGACGATGGTCGAGCGGATCACCGCCGCCGGCGTGCGCTCGGCGACCGGCGCTCCGATCGGTCACGGCGATCGCAACGAGCCGATCGCATTTGGAGCGCGCGCCGCGCTCGATCTCGATGCCGGGGCATTCGAGATCCTCGATGGCGCGGTCGCATAGCCGCACCGCTCCGGACTAGTGCATCACCGGCTCTTCGTCCGGCCCGAGCTCGATCAACCCGAAGCGCTCTTCGTAGCGCTCGACATTCTTCTGCAGCGCATTGAGCAGCCGCTTCGTGTGCCGAGGCGACGAGATCACGCGCGCCCTGACCTTTGCGCGCCCGTTCGTCGGCTGCACGAAGGAAAAGTCCAGCACGAACTCGTTCTCGGCGTGATTGATGATGACGAGGTTCGCGTAGACGCCCTGGGCGATGTCCTCGTCGATCTGGAGCTGAAGCTTTGGCGACGGTCCGGGATCGTCTGACATGGCGCGCAGAGTACCCGATTCAAACCGAACCGGATTTAGCTAGGTGGCAACCCGACTGGCCACGCTGATACCCACGGGTGACAGCCGTTGCTGCCATCGGTGCACACGTGGTGAGCCGCCAAACGTTCTTCGGCTCGTAAGGGCGCGTTTCTGCGTCGGCGTGATCCCGACGGCACCTGGCCTAGCGCGTGCTTATGAAAAGAAGCAACCAGGCGACGCTAACCCTCCTCTAAGGAATGGGAAGACGGCCGACTCGGTTTGACAATCAAAGGTTCACGACGCGCGACGCGATAGCCAAAGTTTCGACTCGGTGGATGACCCGTGGTTCCCTCCCCCTCATCCCATTGGTCTCCCCCACCACCTGAGGCAACAAGTAACTATCGCGATCAGCGCCCAGGCCCTGCAGGTCCCCCCTTGCAGGGCCTTTATTTTTGCCCCGAGGTCGAGCCATATGCTTTCGCGATGCGCGCGCTAGGTCTCGATGTCGGGCAAGCCACGATCGGTGTGGCAATGACCGACGAAGCGAACATCGCCGCACATCCGCTCGTCGTCATCGATCGCAGCGGAACCGACAGCGACGTGTCGGCGATTTTGACACTCGTTTCCGACTACACCATCACTGATGTCGTCGTCGGGATGCCGTACGAGCTATCGGGACGGGTAGGTCATCGCGCACGCCGAGTTCGCGTATTTGGCGATGCCCTCGAGCGCAAGCTTGGCGGCCGGGCGGAATTGCATTACTGCGACGAGCGTTTCACCACCGCCCAGGCCGAACGCGTGCTCGTCGCTGCCGATGTGTCCCGCGCCAAGCGCAAAGCCGTGATCGATCGACAAGCCGCCGCTCTCATCCTTCAGGCGTGGCTCGACGCGCCGCGCCCGAGCAAGTAACGTCGCCTTCGCCATGTCGCAACGGTCGTTCCGAGTCGCCCTAGCCGTCGTGATCGGCTCGGTCGTGCTCGTCGTCGCGATCGCCGGTTACTTCATTCACCGCGCGCTGCAATACCCCGATGCGGCGCACGATGGCGTCGGCAGCGACGTCGAGATCGAGATCAAGAACGGGATGAGCGCGGTGCAAGTCGCGCAGCTACTCGCCGACAAAGGCGTGATCGATCACCCCACCTGGTTCCATCTCTACGCGATGTGGGAAGGCGACACCACGAACGTCAAGACCGGCAAGTACGTCATCAAGAACAACCTCACGCCGGCTGCAGTCCTCAAGATCCTGGTCGCCGGCGTCAAAGAAGAGACGACGCGGGTCACGCTGCCCGAAGGCAAGAACATGCTCGAGTTCTTCGAGTTGCTCGAGACCGCGCGGGTCGCGAGTGCGAAGGATCTCGAAGCGCTCGCGCGCGACCGTGATTTCTTGGCGAAGCACGCGATCTCGGGCGACACGGTCGAGGGCTATTTGTTCCCCGACACCTACTCGTTCCGGGTCGGCGAAAAGCCGCGCGTCGTGCTCGATCGGCTGATCGCGCGCCACCAAGAGGTCTGGAACGACCTGCTCGCCGCCCATCCGCGCGACGCCGCGAAGCTCAAAGACAAGCTGCACTGGAGTGACCGCGATGTGCTCGTGATGGCGTCGATCGTCGAGAAAGAAGCGGTCGATCCGACCGAGCGCCCGCGGATCGCGCAGGTGTTCATCAACCGGCTGACGCTCCCGGACTTCAAGCCGAAGCGGCTCGAGACCGATCCGACGATTCGCTACGGTTGCACCGTGCCGGTGCAGAAGTCCGCGCCGTGTCAGGGTTGGGACAAGCGCGATCGCCTGCACCGCGCGCAGCTCGACGACAAAGACAACCCGTACAACACGTACCAACACGAAGGGCTCCCGCCGGGACCGATCTGCAATCCTGGCAAGGGCTCGATCGAAGCGGTGCTAGCGCCCGACGGCTCGGACTTTCTCTATTTCGTCGCGAAGGACGCGCGCAATCACGCGTTCGCGAAGACGTTCGAAGAGCACAAGCGCAACGTCGAGAAGTACGTCCACTAACGCAGCGCCGTCGCGATGTAGCTGGGCGACAGCTTCAGCGCCTCGCCGGTGTCTTTCGCACGCCCGACGAGCAGGTCGCCGATCTCACCGCCATACCCGCGCGCTAGTCGCGCGAAGCGATCCCATGCGGCGCGGACCCGAGGCGCGAACCGCGTCAGGTCGGCCGAATGCGCGAGATAGAAATCGAGCACGTGCTCGTCGAGCTCGTAGGACAGGTCGGGGCCATCATCGACCGTCGGCCGCGCGGCCTCGGCGTCCACGAGCAGGTAAGTCAAGCTCGCTGTGGGGTCGAGCTGTTCAGAGAACGACACCCCGTGGGCCACGCCGACGTGCATGACCACCTCCGCGTCTTCGTCGTACCCGGTGCGCTCCCAGTCCGCAGGTGACACCTGCTCGACGAGCGCGTCGAGCCGTGCGGCGACCTGCGCGAATCCGATGGGTGCTCGCATGTCGGCCAGGTGGCGCTCGTACGCGCCGAGCTTTTCGAGCGCGGCTGCGCGCTCGGCAGGCGTGCGCGCCCCGGCGAGCTCGGAGGATGGGTCGTCTGCGGCCATCGGATCGATCGCGATGAGCGCGGCGGCTGCCTTCTGATTCGCGACGAGTTGGTCGAATCGGTCGTTCGAGTCAGGCCCCGGTAGCGCGCCGGGATAGCGCGGGCCGCCGCCGAACGAAGGCCCGCTCTGCGCCGAATAGGCGGTGATGATGAAGCCGGTCGCCTTGTGACGCAGGACGTAGTCGTCGCCTAGCCGCGGTCCAAACAGCGCGCGCAGTCGGCCGATGAAGTCGCCTTCGTCCATCGCGGCCCGGCTGAACGGGTCGGCGAAGAAATCGCTGCGCGAGTACAGCTTACTGGTGCCGCTCATGTAGGCGCCGTCGATCACCTCGAACTCGGCGCGCGCCGCCCGGATCGGATCTGGCAAGACCGGTGTAGGCGGCTCCTCGTCGCGTTGCGCCGATCGCCGCTCGCATGCCGCGAGGCACAGCAGGA
>CAZDGY010000339.1:0-6817 GCA_964504685.1 uncultured Kofleriaceae bacterium
AGCCGCACCAGCTCGCGCCGCAGCAACCGCTGCCGCCGCAGCTGCCGCAGCAGCCCGCCGTCCAGGTGTCCGGCGCGCTGATGCTCGCGCAGCCGCAGGGCACGCCGTACGTCTCGCGCAGCCGGATCTACGCGTTCGTCGTCGACGAGACCGGCAACCCGATCGAGCTCGGCTCCGGCCGGTTCGCGAAGGCGTACCTCGGCGAGGAGCGCTGGGTCGAGTCGAAGACCACGCTGCGCCGCCCGGTCGCGATCAAGTGCCTGCAGCGCGGGGTCAGCGGCGAAGACCAGATGCGCTTCCAGATGGAGAAGGAGATCCTGGAGCGCGTCCAGGGTCACGCCAACATCGTCGAGCTGCTCGGCAGCGGCGAGGGCGACAGCGCCGGCTTCATCCCGCCGATGATCCGCGACCGCGTCGAGAACGACTTCATGATCCTCGAGCTCCTCGACATGTCGCTCGAGGAACGGCTCAAGGGCGCGCGCCAGAAGCGCCGCCGCGACGACTTGCTCGCGATCCCGCTGCGCGAGCGCATCTTCCGCGTGCTCGAGTACATCGTGCCGGTCGCGACGGCCGTCGAGTTCGCGCACCTCGTGCGCGACACCGTCCACCGCGACATCAAGCCGGCGAACATCCTCGTCAAGCTGCCGGACCCGAACCTGCGCGGCTCGCAGATGCGCGTGAAGCTCGCCGACTTCAACGTCGGCAAGGTCGCGGATCCCGACCTCGACGTGTCGATGACGCGCTTCCAGGCCGTCCCCGGCACGCTGTACTTCCAGAGCCCCGAGCAAGAGACCAACACGTTCGAGCTGCTCGTCAACACTACGCAAGGCTCGCCCGAGGTCGAGTTCTTCGAGGACTTCTACATCGACATCTACGAGAACGACTCGTTCTCGCTGTTCAACCGCAACGAGTACTACTCGATCGCGGCAGCTGATCGCACGCGCAAGAAGATCTTGCTGAACCGGCCATTCGCCGAGCCGAGCGAGATCAACGTGCGCGGTCGCGTCGTCAAGAGCGTCGGCCGGCCCGCCGATATCTACTCGCTCGGCGCGGTGTTCTACTATTTGATCTCGGGCGCGTACGCGAATCCAAAGAACCTGTTCGACGCGTTCCGCAAGTTTGTCGAGTACGAGCGCCGCGACGAGAACAACTCGATCGCCGCGTACATCGATCACGAGTACCGCACGATCACGAACCTGCGCGCACCGAAAGCCGATGGCCAAGGCGCGCCCGAGCTCGCGCCTGAAGATCGGTTCTTCAGCTACAAGCACTACCTCGACGGCAACGGCGAGCTGATCGATCCCGGCATTATGATGATCGTCGCGAAGGCGATGATCCGGAACAAGCCGGACAGCTACTGCCTGTCGTACGACCTGCGCACTACCGGCATCTCGGCGATGGTCCACGATCTGTTGTCGCTCTACGTCGCGTACGGCATCGATCCCTCGGCGCGAATCGCGTACTCGAACGAGGGCTACAACCAGACGAAGAAGCCCGGCACGATGCGCCGCGCGTTCGACAAGCTGTTCGGCAAGTAGCTCAGCGCGCGCACGGCTCGCGCAGGATCACGAGCTCGCCATCGGGATCGCCGTAGCCCTCCAGGACCAGCAGCACCGCCGCATAGCCCGGGCTGACCAGCGGAAACGGCACCCATGACGTGTGCTTCTCCCCAAACATCACGTCGATCGGGCGCCCCGGCTCGCCGCCGGATGGGACGAACACCGCCGCTGCTTTGGTCGGCGGGACGGCGGTATCGATCGACGTATCGCTATCGAACCCGAGCGCCAACAGCCCGTCCCGGCTCGGCGCGGCAGTCACGAAATAGCCACCGAGGGGCAGCGCCGTATCGTGTGCGAACGAACGGCCATCCGGTGCGAGCGTCGCCATATGCCAGCGCCGACCGTCGCCGGTAAATGCAAGCTGCACCGGGTCGCCCGACACGAGCTCGGGGTCGCTCGCTACCGGCGAGAGCATCACTTCGCTATCGATCGGATCGCCCGTGTCGTCGAGCGTGCGCTCGAACAGCCCGGGCCGCGAGTACGACGTCCACACGACATGCGTGCGATCGCCGTCCGGCACGAGCACCACCTTCGCGAGGTGATCGTCCGCGAGCTGGAGCTTGGACAGTGCACCATCGGCTGCAAACCGGAACGCGGTCAGCCGTCGCTCCGGGCCATCGCCGAGCACGGGAACCGCGAAGCAGTGATCGCGCACGCACCGCTTCTCGGGCTCGTCGAGGCCGATCAGCGTCTGCGGCACAAGCGCGAGCGTCTTGCCGTGCTCGCGATCCCAGAGCTCGAACCCCGGTCCAGGCGGTGCGGCCCCGAAGGAATAGAACAACACGCGGGTCGTATCGATCGTGAAGCTGCTCGCGCCGCCGAGCGCACGAGGCTCGACGGTGGGGTCTACGCGAACCGTCGGCGTCGCGCTCGCTAGATCGACGTCGTAGTACGTGTACGGGCCGTGGCCCGCTTCGAGCCACAGGTGCGAGCCGTCGACATGCAACCACACATTGTTCGGGCGCTTGATCGGCAACTCGGTCTCGGCGAGCCGTCCGTCGCCACCGAGCGTCACGAGCTCGAGTCGGTCCTTGCCGCGTTCGACCATGAGCCAGCTGCGGTCGCCCACCACCCCCAGCCAGGCGTGGAGGCGCAACTTGACGTTCGTGCGTCGCGGCGTAGCCAGCTCGCAGCTCGCGATCGAGCCCGCCACCGCGTGTGCTGCGATCGGCGTCGGCTTGATTGGACCGCCACAGGCGACGAGTGCGATCAGGCCAAATGCTGGTCTGGCCACGCGTCAGCCTCGCAACAGCGTGGTCGGATAGAGCGCCGCCGCGCCGCACGCGACGAGCTCGGGCGCCATCGCGATCGGTCCGTAGAAGATCGCGAACAGCACCGCGGTGCCCACGGTCATCGCGATCAGGTCGCGACCGCGCAACGTGATGAGGCCATAGAGCTGGAGCCCGGCTTGCGGAAACTGGCGAGCCCACGCGATCACGAGCATGTCGCCGACCGCCCAGCCTCCGAGTCGCATGACGTAACCGCCGCGGAACACGAGCGCGCCGATCGAGGTCGCGACCGCCGCAGCGACGACGACCTGGGTCGCAAACCGCTGCAGCCGGCGATCGCCCCAGCGCACCGCGAGCTCACCGCCGAACTTGTAGATCGCGGCGCAGGTCAACACGAGCGACATCGGCCCGGGCTCGACGAACGGCCACGTCACGAGTCGCCAGACTTCGCCGTGCCAGATCCGGGTCGGCGCGAGCGCGGCCCAGCTTGCGAGCCAACCGCCGTCGACCGCGGCGATGATCGAAGCGACGATCGTCACGGCGATCCAGCGCGTCACCAACTTGCTCGTTCCGAGACGCGGCAGCATGCGGCCCGACGTTACCGTAGAACTGTTACTTGAGAACATGGATCTCACTGCTAGCGTTTCTGCCGTGACCCTGCGCCTATCGCTCGCCTCACTCGTCGCGATTGCGGCGCTCTCGGCTCCAAGCCCCGCGACGGCGTGCTCGGTGACACCGACGTTCGTGCCGTCGACGAACGTCGAGCTAGTCGCGTCGGCGGAAACCATCGTCGTGGCGCGAGCGGTCGCCGCGACTTCCGGCGGGGTGTCGTTCGAAGTGTTGTCGGTGGTCAAGGGCCCAGGGCTTGCGGCCGGTGCAAAGCTCGAGCTCGAAGGCGATACGACGTATCGCGGACCGTCGACGCCGAATGACTTCTCGAGGGCGCGGCCCGGCGCGTACGCCGGCGGTTGCATCGCGTACGACTACAAGGTCGGCAGCTCGTTCCTACTCTTCCTCAGGAACCTCGATGGTGCATGGCGAGTCGGAGGTGAGCCGTTCGCGCGGGTCAACGAGGAGGTCGATCCTAGAGGCGACGCGTGGCTGACCGCCGTGCGCGAGTACGCAAGGATCACCGCGCTTCCCGCGCCGGCGGATCGCGTCAAGGAGCTGCACGCTCTCGCGTCCCGCGTCTCCAAGCCCAAAGCAACCCCGGCCGAGCGTGCTCTCGCCGACGATCTCGCGGCCCACTTCGCCGCCGCCACGCCGAACAAGTCGTTCGCCGAGCTCAAGCCGCTGTTCGACGCGACCCCCGGCGACTCTCGGATCTTGGTCGCGATCGGGGTCGGCGCCGATCCGGCTGCACGCACGTTCATGGGCGAGCTCGTCGACCGCATCGTCGGCGCGAAGAAGATCGACGGCGAGGCGGTCCAAGCGCTCAGCTCGTACTACGCGAAGGTCGCGGATCCCGCCGCGATGGCGAAGCTCGCTGCGCTGTACATCGCGCTCGGGCCGAAGCACCAGGACGAGCGCTGGCCGCTGATGTGGCTGTTGATCCGCCACGCCGATGGCTCGCTGCTGCCGGCGATGGAGCAGGCGCTCGCCGGCGCGAACGAAGAGGAGGCCGGGCGCCTCGGCGGGTACTTCGCGCGCCACCCGTCGGAGACCGCGCGCAAGGAGCTGCGCCGGCGCGTCGGCACCGCGTTCGAATCCAAGACCGACCTCACGTTCGGCCTCGCCGGCGCTGGCGATCCGAGCGTCATCAAGTGGGCGCAGGCCAAGCTCGCCGGCCCGCGAGACGACAACAGCTGGGTCGCGCTCTATGCGATCGCGCGGTCGCCGCTGCCCGAAGCGGATGCGATGGCGCGCAGGGTCATCATCGCAGGCGGCCCCGATCTTGTCGCGCTGGTCCAGGGCTACGGCGAGGCGGTACACCCGCAGGTCGACGCGCGGCTCGCGGATATCGAACGCGGCAAGCCGACCGGCGAGATCGCGAAGTGGCTCGAGCGCACGCGTTACGAGCGAGCTCACCCGCCGGACTGAATCACGACAGCCAGGCGAGCGCGCGTTCGTGGCGTTGCGTCGGCGTCAGTGACAGCACGAAGCGCATCTGATGGGCGAGCCATGGCTCTTGCTCGTGGACGATCAGGTCTTCGAGCAGCCTGCGATCGAGGCAAGCAACGTGCTCGACGAGCCACGCGCGCGCCCAGAACGGCACACCGGCGACCAGCGCATCGTGGGTCGTGGCGACGAGCCGAGCACGGAGCTCGACGACCGCGGGCCGTCGCTGTTGATCCCGGGGATGAAATGCTGCGATCTCGGCGCTGCGCACGAGTCGACTCGCGGCACCGGCGGTACCGCCGTTGACCGCCCACCAGATCCGCTCGGCCGTCTCGCGCGACCGTTCCTTGCCAACGCCGTTGAGGACCGCGTCGGCGACATCGCCGACCCGATCGAGCCCGGGCTCGCGCGAGCGCGACAGGTACGCGTCGGACCGGCCGTCGACGTAGTGCTGCTCGCCGAGTGGCAACGGCGGGACGAACGCCAGCGCACTACGCGCGATCGCATCGGGTTGCGCGAGCACCGCGGTCGTGAACGCTTCGAGCCAGTCCGCGCCCCCTGCGACGCGCGGCTGCGAGCTCGCGCTGTCTTCGCGCAGCTGAGCGGTCCACCACACCGCGTCGGCGATCGCCTCGAGCGCGAGTGCCGCGGGCTTGCCGGTCCCCGCCGCGGCGAAGTCACACAGGCTCGCCGCGAGCTCGCGCGGACCGAGGGTCGCCATCGCCGGCTCGAGGTCCAGGTCGAGGCCGTCGATGTTCGGCTCGAACGTGCTGCGTTCGGCGAGCCATGCTGCGACGTCCAGACTCGACATGGCCTACCTTACCTCGTAGATTCCGCCGTCATGTCCGAGCTGCCGATCCAGATCGCCAAGCGGCGGACATTCGCGATCATCGCGCACCCGGATGCCGGCAAGACCACGCTGACCGAGAAGCTGCTGCTGTTCGGCGGCGCGATCCAGCTCGCTGGCGCGGTCAAGGCGCGTGGCGATCGCCGGCGCGCTCGCAGTGACTGGATGAAGGTCGAGCGCGAGCGCGGCATCTCGGTGACAACGTCGGTGATGACGTTCGACTACAGCGACTGCACGTTCAACCTGCTCGACACCCCGGGCCACGAAGACTTCAGCGAAGACACCTACCGCACGCTGACCGCGGTCGACTCGGCGGTGATGGTGATCGACGCCGCAAAAGGTATCGAGACCCAGACCCGCAAGCTGTTCGAGGTCTGCCGGCTGCGCAACGTCCCGATCGTCACGTTCATCAACAAGATGGATCGCGAAGGGCGCGATCCGTTCGAGCTGCTCGACGAGATAGGTCACGACTTGCAGCTCGATGTCACGCCCGCGAGTTGGCCGATCGGCATGGGCCGCGAGTTCCGCGGTTGTTACGACTTGTTCGCCGATCAGCTGATCATGATGGAGCGAACGCGCGGAGAGTACCTGCAAGAGGGCATCACCGTCGCCGGGCTCACCGATCCCAAGCTCGACCAGCTGCTGCCGGAGAGCGCGGCCGCGAAGCTGCGCGAAGACGTCGCGATGGTCCGCGAGCTGTGCCCGAAGTTCGACCTCGAGGCGTATCGCGAAGGTCATCTCACGCCGGTGTTCTTCGGCTCGGCGGTCAACAACTTCGGCGTGCGCGAGCTCCTCACCGGCGTGGCGAAGCTCGCGCCGCCACCGCGCTCGCAGCCGGCGCGCGAACGGGCGGTGTTGCCCGACGAGAAACCGGTGTCGGGGTTCGTGTTCAAGATCCAGGCGAACATGGATCCGAAACATCGCGACCGCATCGCGTTCGTTCGGCTCGCGTCGGGGCACTTCACGCGCGGCATGAGGTTGACCGTGGCGCGCACCGGCAAGGCGCTCGGCGTTCACAACGCGATGTTGTTTCAAGCGAACGAGCGCGAGCTCGCCGAAGAGGCGTGGGCGGGCGACATCATCGGCATTCCGAACCACGGCACGCTGCGAATCGGCGACGCGCT
>CAZDGY010000340.1:0-6815 GCA_964504685.1 uncultured Kofleriaceae bacterium
GTCATCACCGCTGGGTCGCCGCGCGTCTCGTTGTTCCGATTCTCGGCGCGAAACGTGCCGTCGGCGGCGAGATAGAACCGCCAATCACTCGACCCCGACATCCGCGGATTCATCTGGACCCATCCGCCCGACGACAGCCGGGTGACCTCCACCGGCGAGCCGCCCCGTGCGCGGCGCGTGACGATGTACTCGCGCACGGCGTGCTCGCCGTCGGCGTCGCTCGGCCCGAGCGTGATGATCCACTCCGTGCCATCGCGTTCGGTCAGATCGCGACTATCGGCGCGCGGATCGGCGGGCTGGAGCGCAGGCGCAGCCGCACGAGCTGCCGGATGCGAACACGCGGCGAGCGCGACGACGATCGCGACCCGACGCATGAGCTAGCGATGCCGGCGAAAGCCGCCGCGCCGGTCGCCACCGCGGCCACCGTTGCGCTGCTGCATCGTCGGACGCGGCGGCGTGACGTTGAGCGGTAGCGTCGACTCGTACGGATGGTTCTCGACGATCGGGATCTCTTGGCGCACGAGCTTCACGATGCTGCGCCAATCGGCGCGCTCGTCGGCCTCGACGAACGTCATCGCCATCCCGGTCGCGCCGGCGCGCGCGGTGCGGCCGATGCGATGGACGTAGGTCTCGGGGACCTCGGGGACGTCGAAGTTGACGACGTGGCTGACGTCGTCGATGTCGATGCCGCGCGCCGCGATGTCGGTCGCGACCATGACGCGGATCTTGCCGGCCTTGAAGTTCGCGAGCGCGCGCTCGCGGGCGTTCTGCGACTTGTTGCCGTGGATCGCTTCGGCGCTGATGTTCGCCTTGACGAGGTGCTCGGCGATCTTGTTCGCGCCGTGCTTCGTGCGCGAGAACACGAGGACCCGAGTCATCGTCTTGTCGCGCATGACATCGACGAGCAGCGCGCGCTTGTCGGCCTTCTCGACGAAGAACACCTCTTGTTCGACCTTCTCGACCGTCGTCGACGGTGGCGCGACCGCGACCGTCTCGGGCTTGTGCAGCAAGCGATCCGCGAGCTCTTGGGCCTCGGGCGGCATCGTCGCCGAGAAGAACAGCGTCTGGCGCTTCGCCGGCAGCACTTGGATCACGCGCTTGACGTCGTGGATGAAGCCCATGTCGAGCATGCGATCGGCTTCATCGAGCACGAACATCTCGAGCGACTTGAGATCGACGAGGCCTTGGCCCATCAGGTCGAGCAACCGTCCGGGCGTCGCGACCAGAATGTCGATGCCGTTGCGCAACGCCTGGCGCTGCGCATCGAAACCGACGCCGCCAAAGATCACGGTGACGCGCAGCGGGAGGTGCGTGCCGTAGACCGTAAAGCTCTCCCCGATCTGCGACGCGAGCTCGCGCGTCGGCGTCAGCACGAGGCAGCGAATCGCGCGACGGTTCGCGGTCGGTGCGTGCTCGGCGAGGCGCTGCAGGATCGGCAACGCGAACGCCGCGGTCTTGCCGGTGCCGGTTTGGGCCAAGCCCAGCAGGTCGCGGCCGGCGAGCACGTGCGGGATGGCTTTTTGCTGGATCGGGGTCGGGTTGACGTAGCCCTGGGCCGCAACCGCCTTCGAAATCGCCGGGATCAGACCCAGCTGCTGGAACTCCATCCGCGCCTGATAGCACAGTTACGAGACGACGTACGCGATCGCGAACCCGTCGTAACCCTTGCTGCCGACGGTTTGAATCGCGGTCGCGCGCAGCCGGGGCTCGGCGGCGAGAAGATCGAGGCACTCGCGGCTGCCGATGACGCGCGGATCTGTGTCTTTCGGGTCGGCGACCCGGCCGTTGCGCACGACGTTGTCGACGATGATGACGGTGCCGACCCGGACCAACTCGAGCGCGCGCCTCACGTAGTTGGGGTTGTTCGGCTTGTCGGCATCGATGAACACGAGGTCGAACGGCGCGACCTTCGAGGCGACGAGCTGCGCCAGCGAATCGAGCGCGGCGCCGACTCGAACTTCGACGATCGCGGCGAGCCCAGCGCGCGCGATGTTCTGTTTCGCGACCTCGGCGTGATGCGGATCGAGCTCGAGCGTGACCAGCGTACCGGTTGCGGGGAGCGCGCCGGCCATGCAGATCGCGCTGTAACCGCCGAGCGTGCCGACTTCGAGCACGCGCGTCGCTTGTTGCATGCGGACGAACAGCTCGAGCAGCTTGCCTTGGCTCGGCGACACCGCGATCGCGGGTAGCCCGGCGGCGGTGCTCGCTTGGAGTGCAGCGGCGAGCGCGCGGTCGCGATCGCTCGGCGTCACGAAGCGTTGCTCGAAGAACTGATCGACGGCGGTCCAGGTGTCGGCGGTGGTCATCGCTCGCTGTGCGTAGCACGCCGCCGGCGCACGACGAGAGCACAGGTAGCGAGCAGCGCGAGCGTTGCAGCTCCCGAGCTGCCACCTCCTGCCGCGCAGCCCGCGTGCATCGGACCGTTCTCGCCGTTATCGCCATCGCCACCATCGGCCTTGCCGCTGCCGCCGTCGACCCCGGCGTCCGCGCCACTACCGTCGCTGCCGCTGCCGCTGCCGCTGCCGCAGCTCGAGCCGGTCGCGAAGCCATCGGCCGGCGACTCCGCGATCCGCGCGCCGGTCTGCGTTCCGTAGGTGCCGTCTTCGGCGATCGGATCCGCGGGGTTATTGAGGTTCCACAGCTGCTGGAACGCGAGCACGTCCTGGCCGGTCAGATCCGGCGACGCGAGGTGATCGAAATGAACGTCGTCGCCGGGGACATCGTGCGCCCAGCCTTGATTCGACAGCGCGGTGATCCACACGCTGTAGTTCGCGACATCGATCGCGCGCCCGCTCTCGTGGTTCGACGTGCCCGGCGTCGCCGCCGCCGCGATGCCGCAACGCCCGGACTCGAACCAGCGATAGATCAGGTACTGCTGGACGACGGTGCGAAACGCGCTGTCGATCTCGACGACATCGCCGGTCGCCGCCGCGGCGATCAGATCCGCCTTCGCGCCGGGCGACAGATACGGCAGCACTTCGGGCCCTTCGATCGCGATGTGCGCGGTGGCGCTGAACGTCACGAGCTCGCCCGCGTGCATGCAGTTGATCTGATCGGCGACTTGTTGCGACAAGCCGATCACGTCCGCGGTCGTGCACGAGCTGGTCACGAAGTCCGCGACGGTGGCCCCCGAGTCTGCCGCGGTGACCTCGCCGAGCTCGGTGGTGCAACCCGCCAGCGTCAGCGCGAGCGCGAACTGCAAACAGCCGTGGGCACTCGGCACGCGCGACCAACGACTTGCGAGCATGGCTAAGGAATACAGCAAACGGCATGCCGCTCGCGCTACGATCGGCCGGGATGAGTCAGTTGGTGATCCGCGAGGCGACGCTCGACGATGCGGACGCCGTCGCGCGCACCTCGGCCGAGAGCTGGCGCTCGAGCTATCGCGGCCTGCTTCCCGACGTGACGCTCGATGGCATCGACGTCGCCAAGCGCGCTGCGAAGCGCCGCGCGATCGTCGCCAAGCGCGAGGGCGTACACCTGGTCGCGTGCGGACCTCTCAGCGAGATCGTCGGGTTTTGCGACGCCGGTCCGTGCCGCGACGATGTGCCGCGGACCGGCGAGATCTACGCGCTATATCTGATCGAGCGCGTTAAGCGCCGCGGCCTCGGCGCCGAGCTGTTCGATCGCGCCTGCACCTGGCTGCGCGAGCGCGAGCTGCACGCGTTGCGTGTATGGGTGCTCGTGAACAACCAGCCGGCCCGGCGGTTCTACGAAGCGCTCGGCGGCATCGCGGGCGACACCAAGCAAAAGATGATCGGTGAGACGCCAGTCACCGAGCAGGCCTACGTGTGGGACGACGCGGTCATCGCGCAGCGGATCATCGCGACGCGCCGGCGCTAACTCACCGGACGCCGACGTTGTCGAGCTTCGCGCTGATCGGCACGGGCTACTTGCGGCCGGCGGCGTGGCGCTCGACGCACTCGCCAAAGTCCTGCAGGTATTCCGGACCAGCCTTCGCTTGACTCCGTTGGTGCTCGCAACCGTCGCGATCGGGCACGCACACGAACCTCGTACCCGCGCCACCAGAGACGACGAAGCAGAAAGCCCGGTTCGACGACTGGCAGTCCGTCGGATCGTTCACACCTCGCGAGATGAGCTCGTTGGCGACGCGATCACACGTGGTCGCGTCGGTCGCGCAGTAGTCTGCGTGCGCATTGAATCTGGAATGGGAACAGTAGAGCGTCGGCGCCCCCGCCGGATCACCGGAGGTCTCCTTCCAGGGCACGTGGAGCACGTCGGCACGGCCGGACTCGTCGGTACGCACACGAGGGTTGTTGCGATCGAAGCACGCAGCCAACGCGACGATCACCAAGACCGGCGTCGCGACCTTCCCCATTCGCATGCGACAACCTTAACCTGGGCGGAACAAATTCTGCGGCCAGTGTCGCCACGAGAAACGTCAGTGGACCGCGACGTTGTCGAGCAAGATCGGCTTCGCGCTGATCTGTACCGTGCCGCCCGCGATCGCCTGCGTTCCACCGCTCAAGTCGCGCGAGCGTACGAACGGCGCCGATGCGGCGAACGCGGTCTGCGAGCACGTGCCAGCGCTGCATGGCTGCGCCGCATCCCAGACCGCGAGCGCTTGGTAGCCGGCCGGGCCGGTGATCGGGCACGTCCACACCGTGCCGGTAGCGCTGCACGCGCCGAACGTGTTGCCGATCGCCCAGTCGTGCACTTGCTGATACGCGGTGGTCGCCGCGGCGTTCATCGCCTTCGTCGTCGGGTCGTAGAAGTAGCCGGAGCTCGTGATGTCCCACGCGAACCAATAGAACCGCGCGATGCCGCGACCGAGCTGCAACAAGTAGTAGCGCCCGACGTACGCGGCCTGGAGATCGGGATCGGTGGGCAGCGGCTTGCCCGGCTGGACGCCGCCCCAGCTGCCCTCGGTGTCCCACAGCGGCTTGCCGCCCTGACCGTCGGCGGTCGCGACGGTCGAGATCGCGGTGATCACGTTGTCGACATCCTCGGGGTCAATGCAGTCGGGGGCCGGACACGCCGGTTGATTGACGAGCACGTAGCCGTGAAACGCGATGATGTCGGCGTAGTCGCCGCCGCCGAGCTGCAGATACGGATCGAGCCAGTGGTTGCCGTTGGGCGGGTTCACGACGGTCGCGGTGCTCGCCGGCGTGGTCACGAGCGCGGTCGGATCGATCGCCTTGACCGTCGTCCACAGATCCTTCGCCATTCGCAGCATCTGAGCGTTCGTGCCGTTCCATTCGGTCGTGATGTTCGGTTCGTTCCACATCTCGTAGTAGCGAATCCGCCCGGGGTGCACGCCATCGCAGCGGCTGCCGCTCGCGGGATTCGATACGTCGACGAGGCATGCGTGCGTCGCCAGCGCGGTCACGAAGTCGATGAAGTGTTGGTCGGTCCCGGTGCCGTCGGCGGCGACGTCGTCGGGCGCATCGCAAATGCCGGGGCCGATGAAGTCCTTCTTCGTGCTGTCATCGAAGCCGCACGTCGTTCCGTCTCTGCCGTTGGCGCCGAGCTCCGACGAGGCCCAAGGCGGCGTGGCGTAGACCGTGTAGAGCACGTCTTGGCCACCGGCTTCGGCCTTCGCCATCCACGAGTCGAACCTCGTCCAATTGTACGTGCCGTCGGCGGTGTTGATGTTCGCCCACATGATCGTGCTGCTCAGGCTGCGATAGCCGCCGAACGGCATCGTCGCGTCGGGCCACGGCGAGATCGATTGATTGATGTGGATGCCGAAGAAATCCGGCGTGACGCCGCTCGGTGCTGGCGCGCCATCGGGCGGCAGGCCATCTGCGATCGGGGAGTCCACGCTCGCGCCGTCGACGACCGCTCCAGGAGCCGCGCCATGACAGCCGAGGAGCGCGAACACTGCGATGGTGGCTTTCATGCTGAGCACCTACATCGCAAGTCGCGTACCGACCATTGGTCGGACCGATCTGGCTAGAACGATTAGAGCGATGCGCAGAAAACTGAGACGGCCGGCGAATTATTGAGGCCGCGTCATCGCGCTGCAATGTCGCGTTATTTCGGCGCGACGACGGTCACCGCGACGCTGCGGCGGATGTCGATCGGCCGACACGTCTTCGCACCGCACACCCAGAACCGAGCGTGGACCTTGATCGCGTAGTCGCCCGCCGCTTCGGCGTGAACCACGACCTTGAACCGCGGCGAATCGGCATCGGGGTCGACCGCATCACCACGGCCGAGCCGATGCTTGGCGATCACGAGCCCGCCATCCGGCGCGACATCGAGGATGATGCCGGCGTCCTTCGAGATCGAATAGCCGCGATCGATCGCGAGCTCGATCGACAGCTCGCCCACCGCGCCGGGCACGACTTCGATGCGCTCCGGGATCTTGATCTCGTAGCCGACCGTGTCGGCGCGCGCGATCGCGGCCCAGCCGACAACGAGCGCGACCACGGCGGCCTTCACAAGATCTGAGTCGCGAGCTCGGCTAGCGGCGAGCGCTCGCCCTTCGTCAGGATCACGTGGCCGGCGATCGCTTCGTTCTTGAACCGCTCGGCCACCGTGGTCAGGCCGTTGTTAGACGAGTCGAGGTACGGATGATCGATCTGATACGGGTCGCCGGTCAGGATGATCTTCGTGCCCTCACCCGCGCGCGTGATGATCGTCTTGACCTCGTGCGGCGTCAGGTTCTGCGCCTCGTCGACAATCATGTAGACGTTCGGCAGCGAACGGCCGCGGATATACGTCAGCGGCTCGATCTCGACGAAGCCCAGGTCGACGAGCTCGGCGTAGCTGCGACCGTCTTTCTTGTCGGTCTTGTTGAGCCCGAGCAGCAGCTCGAGGTTGTCGTAGATCGGCTGCATCCACGGGTT
>CAZDGY010000341.1:0-6811 GCA_964504685.1 uncultured Kofleriaceae bacterium
GCGCTCGCCGACATCGCTGACCTGACGCGCGTCGATCTCGAGCTCGACAAACCGGGAGAGCCGCAAGCTCGCAGCGGGGCGCCGCCGGAGCCGATCGGCGTACCGCTACGCATCGCGGTCGCGATGGGGCCTCCGCGTCGAGTCGTCGCGACGCTGATCGCGACCGAGCATGCGACGCGGCTCAAGCGCATCCTGTTCGCGTTGCCACCGGTGTCGTTGCGCGGCCATCGCGTCGCGATCACCGATCGCGGCATCCTCGTGATCGGCTCGGAGAACCTCGACGTCATTCCGCTCGGGCAGCTGCTATGCGAGCTGACGCCCGGCTTGCTCGTTCCACTCGGCATGGACGTCGTGCCCCGCGTGACGCCCGAAGTGCTCGCGCGCGCACTCGGCCACGCCGCGGGTCTCGTCACGGTGTTCACCGCTGATGGCAAGCCGTTCCAAGTCTCCGAAGCCGCGTTCGTCACGCTCGAGCGCCGCTCGCTCGCCAAGCTCGATGTCGAGCAAGCCGAGACTACGAGCTACACCGCCGATCCGACGAGCCCGCCCGAAGTCGTCAACGACGTCGTCGGCCGGTTCGCGCTGTGGGGCTTCCCCGACGCGCCGGACCGCAAGCTGCTGCCGCCGGGATCCGGAAATCCCGGAGCGAAGTAGCGCAATGGCGCGCCTGCACGTTCGCGAGTTTCTCGACAAGTTCGTGCGCCCGCTTGTCGCCGGTGGCGAGCTGCACATCGGCGCACCGATCCCGCTCGCCGATGTCGAGCGCTGGGAGCACGAGCTCGACAACGCGAGCGTCGAACAGATCGCGGTCGATGACGCGCGCACCGCCGTACTCGCTCCCCTCGTCGTCCGGCCTCCGGCGCTGCTGCTCGGGGCCGACGAGCTCGCGCTTGCGGCCGGGTTGCACGATGCGCTGTTCCTCGTTCATCCGCGCGCCGATCTGTGGTCGGTGACCGACCGCCAGCGCCGCAGGATCGTCGATACCGCGCTGTCGCTCGTCAGCCAGCCGCTGACCCGCGACCGCACGCGGATCATGGCGCGTCACGCGCTGCTCCATAACTTGATGGCACTGACCCGCAACGACATCACGGTGTCGTGGTGGACCGGGCGCGCGCGGTTCCAAGGTCAGAAGCCGCCGGCGCGATTGACCGCGTGGCGCGGCGTGCGTCGCGTGCGTGAAGAGGTCACGGTCGTGGACTTCGACGAGCTACTCGCGGTGCCCGACACCGCGCCGGTGATCGCGACGCTGTTGCGCCGCACACCGTTGACCCAACTGCTCGACGATCATCCCGGTGCACCGCCGCTGCACTGGGAAGATGCGGTGTTCGTGTTACGCGATCACGAGCTCGCGCGTGGCGTCGCGTATAGCCTCGTTCCTGATGCGGGTGCGCGCGAGCAAGTCACCGGCCCGGCTCGGCTCGCTGCGGCGTTCGAGCAGATGCTCGAGCGCGCGCCGGACGAAGCCGACGTACGGGCGGTCGCGGCGTTTCTCGTTTACCTCGGCGCGTTGTTCTGCCTCGGCGAGCTCCACCTGCGCGAGGCGGCGGCGAAGAGCCCGCTATTGTCGACCGTGCTTTCCGTCGAGGCGATCGGCCAGCGGCCGCGCGGCCTGGCGACGTTGTTCGCGCTGCCCGGCGCGCTCGCGTCGGTCGATCCGCGGCTCGCCACCCCGCCGGGGCTCACCGATTCGCCCGCGCTCGCCGCACGCTGGCGCGTTCACCGCGCGCAAGCTTCCGAGCTGCTCGGCGACGCGGTGATCGAGGCGCTCGCGAGCCGGTTGCGGCGTCATCTAAAGCCCGCGCTCGACGCCGCGCCCGAGATCGCCGCGACGACCTGAGCTACGCCGGATCGATCGGCGCGGCGAGCTGCTCGCGAAAGATGTCGCCCCACGGCGCGCGCGCGCCGAGCTGGGCGAGCACCGCGAACAAGCCCCACTGCAGGCGATTCAAGAACAGCCACTCCGCTGGCATCGCGAGCTTCATGCGGTTCGGGTTGTCGAACATCTGCACGCTGAAGCTCTCGGTCACGAAGCTCGGCGTGAACCCGAACCCCGGTTCGAGAAACGGTCGATACAGCGAGCGCAGCGCGTTCCACTGGTAGTCCCAGTCGAAGCCGCGCTCCTTGCCGACAAAGCCGAGCGTGCGAAACCCGACCGCGAAACCATCGCGATCGCCGGCGAGCACCGCGCTCGCCATCTGCTTCCACACTGCGATCATTGCGGGCTCGAAGCGACGGACGCAGCCGAAATCTAAGAATGTCACGTCGCCGGCAGGCGTCACCAGGTAGTTCCCCGGATGCGGATCGGCGTTGTAGATGCAGCGTCGAAACAGCAGCTCGAACGACGCGCGGAACACGAGCTCGCCGGCGCGATCGCGCGCCGCTTGGTCGCCGGTCGTCGCAAACGCGGGCAGCGGCATCGAGCTCACGAGCTCGCTCGTCAACACGCGTCGGCTCGAACGCTCGGCGATCACCGCGGGCACGCTCGCGCCGGTCATCGCGGCGAGTAACGTCGCGAACTCGCGTTGGTTGCGCGCTTCGCGTTCGTAGTCGCACTCCTCGAGCAGGCGATCGCGGAGCTCGCGCACGAGGTCGCCGCCGCTGACCGGCGAGCCGATCATCGACAGCCGCGCGAGCGCGCCGACGGTGCGCAAATCGCTGCGAATCGCGTCTTCGATCCCCGGGTACTGCACTTTTACCGCGAGGGCCTGGCCTCGCCAGCGCGCGCGATGCACTTGCCCGATCGATGCGGCGGCGAACGGCCGTGGCTCGAATTCGTCGAATAGCTCGCGGGCGGGCGCGCCGAGCTCGCTGCGCACGACCTCGTCGATCCGCTCGAACGTCATCGGGGTCGACGCCGACTGCAGCTCCGCGAGCACCTCTTGCGCCTCGGGCGGTAGCGCGCCCGGCATGTAGCTCGCGATCTGGCCGGCCTTCATCACCAGGCCCTTGAGCTGGCCCATGCGCGCTACCAGCTGCTTCGCCGACGCGATCGCCGCGGCGCGACTCGCGAGCGCCGCCTCGGGGTCAGCCGTCTTGCCGCGAAACAACACGCGGCTCGCGGCCTTCATCCCGAGCTTGCTGGTCAGGCGCGCGGTCGACCACACGCGCCCCAAGCCACCGCGCAGCTTGTCGATCCCCTCCGCACCGCCGGCGGCGGCGCTACGCGTCGGGCCTTCGCCCGACTTGTCATCGTCGGCCACCCCAATACGATGCAGGGCCGGCGGCGCCCGTTTCAGATACGAGACGCGGCCGACCCTGGAGAGCGAGCTCCCGGCTAGCAGCTAGTGCTTGCGGTCTTCCATCGCTTCGTGAACCGCGTGCTCCGCGTTGCGGATGTGACCGTTCGCGCGGTTGCGCAGGCCCTTGGCCCACTTGTCGTCTTCGCGCTTCTCGATGTCGTCCGCGGCCTTGTGCAGCAGCTCCTGCGCTTGGCGCAGACGATCGCGGTGCGCCAGCTTCGCATCGACCGGCGGGTGGTCGTTGAGCGGCTTGCCGTCGTCGATCGACGCGGTCTTGATCTCGTTGATCGCGCCGTCGATCTCGCTGATCGCGTTCTTCTCGTCCCACTTGACGTCCGGCTTCGCCGGCTTCTCGAGCAGGAACCGCGCGAGGCGGAGGTCGCTCAGCGCGTGGAGATATGCCGGGTGATCGCCCGGGCCGGCGGCCGGCGGCGGCGGGGGGCCACCTGCTTCGTCATTGCGCGCGTCGACTGCGGCGTGCACCGCGTTCTCGGCGGCGCGGATGTGACCGAGCGCGCGGTTGCGCAGACCCTTGGCCCACTTGTCGTCTTCGCGCTGCTCGATGTCGGCGGCCGACTTGTGGAGCAGCTCCATCGCTTGGCGCAGGCGATCGCGGTGCGCCAGCTTCGCATCGACCGGTGGGTGGTCGTTGATCGGCTTGCCATCATCGATCGACGCCTCGCGGATCTCCCTGAGCGCGCCGTCGATCTCGCCGACCGCGGCCTTCTCGTCCCACTTGACGTCCGGGCGAGCCGGCTTCTCGAGCAGGAAGCGCGCGAGGCGCAGATCGCTCATCGCATGCAGGTACGCGGGGTGATCGCCGGGGCCGGGGCCAACCGGACCGACTGGCGCGACGACGACCGCGACCGGCGCTTCGTGCAGCCGCTTCGCGTCTTCCATGCCTTCGCGGATCGCTTGCTCGGCGCGGTTGATGTGCTCGAGCGACGCGCGCTTCAGCTTGCGGACTTCCGGGTTGTCCTCTTCCTGGTTCACGTCGGCGCGCGCGGCGGCGACGAGCTCGGCGGCCTTGCCGAGGCGACCGCCCCACGTCGGGACATCGACTGGCGGGTGATCCTCGATCGGCTTGCCATCATCGATCGACGCGTGCTTGATCTCGTTGATCGCCGCGTCGAGCTCGCGAATCGCGCGGTTCTCGTCCCACTTGACCGCGAGGCCCGCCGGACGCGATAGCCAACCGCGCGCGGCGCGCAGGTCGGTGAGCGCATGGAGGTAGGCGGGGTGCTTCGGCGCCGGGCC
Source organism: uncultured Kofleriaceae bacterium (assembly GCA_964504685.1). Lineage (GTDB taxonomy): Bacteria > Myxococcota_A > Polyangia > Haliangiales > Haliangiaceae > JABFXX01. The sequence continues at coordinate 4,497 of CAZDGY010000341.1, forward strand.
AACCGGAGCGACGACGACCGCGACCGGCGCACCGGCATCCGCGATGCCTTCTTTGATGTCATGCGCGGCGCCATCGATGTGACCGATCGCGCGATTGCGCAGGCCACCGGCGAACGCGTTGTCTTCTTCTTGGTTGACATCGGCGCGAGCGGCCTCGACGAGCTCGAGCGCCTTCTGAAGGCGACCGCCCCAGACCATGCCGGCGTCGACCATCGGGTGATCTTCGATCGGCTTGCCGTCATCGATCGCAGCGCGCTTGATCTCGTTGATCGCGTTGTCGATCTGACGGATCGCGCGGTTCTCGTCCCACTTGACGGCAATGCCAGCGGGTCGTGCGAGATAGCCGCGCGCGGCGCGGAGATCGCTCAGCGCACGCAGGTACGACGGGTGCGCGGACGGCGCGGTGGCAACGACGACCGGTGCGGGACCGACCGGCGCAACCGGTGCAGGCGACACGGCAACAGAGCCGGTGCAGCCGGCGGCAAACAACGTAGTGAGCAGAAAGCGATGCTTCATGGTCTTCACCCTTATAGATAAGTGACACCGGGGACACTGCACGCTCTGCGCCGACAAGTCGATCGCTATGCCCGCGGATTAACTTGGCTGCGTTGCCGTTTTCCCGTGTCAGCTTGCCCCGGCGCGAGGCGATCTGACCGCGCGACTGAGGCATACTCAGGCAGGCCCCGCGGGGGTCGCTTCGCTATCGATTGAGGTAAGGTCGCTCGCCCATGGTCGCCCCTCCCACGACGCCGCGCAGCTTCGCGATCGACGTGGCGCGCGTGTCGGCATCGTTCCAGGAGCTCGCTCGCCAGATGGGCGCGCAGTTCCTCGACAAGCAGGAAATCATCCGGCTGATGACGGTGTCCGCGATCGCGGGCGAGCACATGGTGATCGTCGGTCCGCCCGGCACCGCGAAGTCCGCGATGATCGACATGTTCGCGAAGCTGATCGACGCGCGCTACTTCGAATATCTGCTCACGCGGTTCACCGAGCCGAACGAGCTGTTCGGTCCGGTCGATATCGCCGCGTTTCGCGACGGTCGCTACACGCGCCGGCTCGACAACATGCTGCCGACCGCCGAGATCGTGTTCCTCGACGAGATCTTCAAGTCGAACAGCGCGATCTTGAACTCGCTGCTCCACGTGATCAACGAGCGCAAGTTCCAGAACGGGCCCGAGGTCGTCGACGTTCCGTTGATCTCGCTGTACGCGGCGTCGAACGAAGTCCCGAACGACGACAACCTCGCCGCGATGTTCGATCGCTTCCTCGTGCGCGTGTTGTCCGACAACCTCGACAGCTATCACTTCCACGAGTTGATGAAGAAGGGCGTGGCGCTCGAGCTGCGCAAGATGACGGGACGCTCGCCGGACTCGCCGCGCGGCCCGGGCGGCGAGATTCGCCCGGTGACGAGCGCGCGCGAGCTGCGCACGATCCAGCAGAACTTCGACAAGTTCATGGCGTTCCCCGAGGAGTTCCTGACCAAGTACAAGGGACTGATCTTCCAGATCCGGAGCGAAGGGATCTCGGTGTCGGATCGCCGCGCGGTCAAGCTGCTCAAGCTGTTCGCCGCATCGGCGGTGTTCGACGGTCGAACGCGCGTCCACGACGGCGACTTCTTCGTGTTGCGCCACATCTGGAACAACCTCGATCAGGTCGAGCTGCTCGAAGAGATCATCAACCCGGTCGTCGACGGCTATTACCGCGAGCATCCGGACGAGCGCCGGTTCATCGGCCCGTCGGCGAGCCTCGACGATCTGCTGACCGAGCTCGGCCTGATCCGCGAGCTGCTGACTTCCGGCGCCGAGCTTTCGGACATCCAATTGTTCAGCCAGCTCAAGAACCTCAACGAGATCAAGGTCGCGCTCGCGGCGCTGCCAGGTGAGGCCGCGACCCGGATGATCCGAGAAGTAGACCAGCTCCTCGAAACCGTGTTCGCATCCTCGAAGTTCGGGTTATAGCGACCCAGCCTTACGCATGATCCCCGCCGCAGCGTCCAACCCCCACCCCGTGTTGAAGGTCGCGATCTTCGACGATGTGGTTGCGGCGCGCAGCGAGCAGTTTCATATCCCGGGCCTTGCGGTCGACGTATTCGCCCACGCCGACGACGCGGTCGGCAACTGCACGCGTGGGACCTACGACCTGGTGTTCATGGACTTCGCGATGGGGCCCGGTCGCAAGGACGGCTCGACCGCGTGTCGCGAGCTCCGCGCCGCGGGCTTTCGCGGCAAGCTGATCGGGATCTCGAGCGACCCCGCGGCGAATGCATCGATGAAGTCGTCGGGTGCGGACGAGTCGCTCGGCAGCAAAGCGCACCT
>CAZDGY010000342.1:0-3070 GCA_964504685.1 uncultured Kofleriaceae bacterium
AGAACTCGTAGGTCTGCGCGATCAGATCGATCGATGGCTCCGGCGGGAAGATGTACGTGCCGCGAGCGAGGTACTCCTTGACGATGTCGTTTTGAGTCGTACCGCGCAGCCCGCGCGGATCGACGCCGCGTTCCCGCGCGAGTGCGACGTAGAGCGCGAGCAGCCACATCGCCGTGCCGTTGATCGTCATCGACGTGTTCATCCGCTCGATCGGGATGCCGTCGAACAGCGCGTGCATGTCGTCGAGCGACGCGATCGGCACGCCGACCTTGCCGATCTCCGGGCGCGCGAGCGGATGGTCGGCGTCGTAGCCGCATTGGGTCGGCAGATCGAACGCGATCGACAGACCGGTCTGTCCGGCGGCGAGGTTGCGCCGATACAGCTCGTTCGATGCCCGCGCACTCGAGTGCCCGGCGTACGTGCGGAAGATCCACGGAGGATCGGCCATCGCGCGATCTTTACCCGCGCACCAGGCTCACGGCGAGCCCCGCGAGCGTGATCGCAGCGCCTACGTACGCGCGCGGGCCTAGCGTGATCTCGCTCTCGAACAGCGCGTCGGTCGCGAGCGCGACGAGTGGGAACACGAATACGAGCGTGCTGGTCAGCAACAACGACGTCCGGCCGAGCAGCCAGAAGTAGCTGAGGAACGCGACGACCGAGCCGATCACCGCGAGGTAGAACAGCGCGAACGTCGCGACGCCGGGCGGCGGCCAGGGAATCGGCTCGTATGCGACGAGCGCGATCACGCCGAGTACGAGCGCGGTCACCGCGATAAAGATCGCGGTCGCGACCACGCCGTGAACGCCCTGGCTGTGGCGCTTCATCACCATGGAGTAGCCGGTCGCCACGACGACCGAGCCGAGCACCATCGCGACCCCGCCCGCTTGTCGCGCCGACACATCGAGGCGATCGAAGAAGATCACCGCGACCCCCGCGATCGAGATCACCGCGCCGATCACGTGGCGCCAGGTCAGGCGCTCCATCCGCGTCGCGGTCAACATCACCGCCAGGATCAGCGGCTGCGTGCCGTAGACGACCGCTGCGATGCCGCCCGAGACTCGCTCTTCACCGACGTAGACGAGCAAGTAGCCAGCGGCGTCGAGCACGCCTGCGATCACCAAGTACAGCCACGTCCGCCGACTCGGCCACGGTCGAAACCGCGCGGCGATCGGCACGATCACGATCGCGGCGATCGCGAAGCGCAGCGCGAGCGCATCGAGCGTGGGGAACCCTGCCTCGCCGCTCTCGCCGATGCAGCGGCGGATCGCGTACCACGTCGTGCCCCAGATCAGGGCACACGCGATGTACGCAGCTGCAATGGTTCGTTGCACGGGTGTCGCAGTGTCGCATCTTGCGAGCGCTATCCACTCGGGTATGTTCCGCAGATGCGAACCATTGTTTTTGCGCTCGCGCTCACCGCGGCCGCCGGCGCCGGTTGTGCCAAGTCCAACTCCGACAAGCCCGCACCGGCGAGCGACAACGCGCCCGCGGTCAAGGCCGACAAGCCGACGATCGCCACGGTCACGCCGGACCAGCTCGATCAAGCGATCGCCAAGGGCGATTGCCAAGCGGTCGACGCGAACGGCGATGGCACGCGCAAGCAGATGGGCGTCGTGCCGGGCGCGGTGCTGCTCACGAGCTCGATGGACTACAAGCTCAGCGAGCTGCCGTCCGACAAGAGCAAGGGCCTGGTCTTCTACTGCGCGAACACGTCGTGCGGCGCCTCGCACATGGCGGCCGATCGCGCGCTCGAAGCCGGCTACGTCAACGTCAAGGTCATGCCGCAGGGCATCGCCGGTTGGGTCAGCTCCGGCAAAAAGGTCCAGACGATCTAGCGAACCGGCGCGGCGAATCCTACCCACCTCCCCGATCTTCCGGGACACGCTCCGGACCGCGTCGGCGCGGTTCGTGGTTTGGTCTCGCCATGGCGCTCGATCACTACGTAACTCTCGGTCGCTCCGGCTTGCGCGTCAGCCCGATGTGCCTCGGCACGATGACGTTTGGCGAGGTGCTCGGTTGGGGCTCCTCGGAGGCCGACTCGAAGGCGATCATCGATCGCTACCTCGAGCGCGGCGGCAACTTCATCGACACCGCGAACGTGTACACGCTCGGTCACGCCGAAGTGATCGTCGGCAACCACCTAGCGCACACGAAGAAGCGCGATCGCGTCGTCGTCGCGACGAAGTTCTACAGCAACATGTTCCCGGGCGATCCGAACGGCGGCGGCGCCGGTGCGAAGTCGCTGATCGCCGCGTGTCACGAGTCGTTGCGCCGGTTGAAGACCGACTACATCGATCTGTATTGGATGCACGCGTGGGATCGCCACACGCCGATCGAGGAGACGTTGCGCGCCCTCGACGATCTCGTCCGCGCCGGCAAGGTTCGCTATATCGGGTTTTCCGACACGCCGGCGTGGAAGCTCGCGCAAGCTCAGACCACGACGCACTTCCGCGGCTGGGCGCCCCTCGTCGCGCTGCAGATCGAGTACTCGCTGCTCGAGCGCACGGTCGAAGGCGAGCTCGTCCCCGCCGCGCACGAGCTCGGCCTCGGCATCACACCGTGGTCGCCGCTCAAGGGCGGCGTGCTGACTGGCAAGTACACGCGCGCGAACGCAGGCACGGTCAAGTCCGACCGCGGCGTGACGGTCAACGCGAACCTGACCGACAAGGCCTACAACCTGATCGATGCGCTCGTCGCGATCGGCAAGGAGCTCGCGACGACGCCGGCCTCGGTCGCGCTCGCGTGGTTACTCGGTCGCCCCGGCGTGACGAGCCCGATCTTCGGTGCGCGTTCGCTCGAGCATCTCGAGGCGAACCTCAGTGCGCTGACCGTAGCGCTCACGCCGTCGCAGCGCGCGAGGCTAGACGAGCTGTCGACGCCGGTGTTGCCGTTCCCCGCGAAGTTCATGTCGTTCGCCGGCACGTTCATGCACGGCGGAATGACCGTCAACGGCGACAGTGCGCCACCCTGGCAGACCGGCGCCGCGCCCGACGCAAAGCGCTACTGAAGCTTGCCGATCACGAACTCGACGAGCTGCAACGCCATCGCTTGACCGCCGGCGCTCGTGAAC
>CAZDGY010000342.1:3080-6793 GCA_964504685.1 uncultured Kofleriaceae bacterium
CGTCGTAGATCAGCAAGTAACGCCCGTTGCCCCACGTCGTCGGTAGCTGTCCTGACTGCCAGGTGAGGCTGGCGGCCTCGCAGCCGGTCGGCACGGTCGCGACGACGGACTGCGTCGCGTCGAGGTGATACGCGACGAACCCGCCGAGCTGCGCGGCGAACGTGCAGGAGCTGGTAACCGAGACGAGCGGATCGATCGTGCCGTGCGCGATCATCAGCGGCAGCGTCGCCGGCATCATCGCGGTGAACGCATCCGGAGAACGCTTCGTGTACTCGGCGGGAACTGTCGATGGCGTCCCGCCGGTCGACGTATCGAGCTGATCGATCAGGCTCTGCTGTACCGACGCGTACATCCCGGTCGGGTCGCTCGCGAGCTGCTGTTGCCAATACGCGTAGCTATCGGCCATATCGGTAATGCCGAACCCGTCGGCCGCGGCCAACGCCGGGACGCCGCGCTCGAGCGCGCGCAACGTGATGCAGCCACCGTGCGACGAGCCGAGCACGCCGACCCGACCCGCGTCCGCGTATAGCTGCGCCTGCGCCACCGCGATCATCTGCATCATGTCGTCGACCTCGCCGAGGCACACCTCGACCGAGCCCTGCGAGCTGTCTTCACCGCGATACGACGCTTCGAGGAACACGTAACCCATGTTCGCGAGCGCCGGACATAACCCCGCGTCTGCATCACCATCGAGCCCAGCGAACCCGCCGTGCTGATCGGAGAAGATCGGATGGCGCGCGCTATCGTTCGGCCGACAGACTTGCCCGGCCGCCACGAGCGCGCCGCTTCGATACGTCACGTTCTCGACGATGATCGCGGCGTTGCTCTGCGTGACCGGCACGACCGACAACCACCCGAGCGGCGCGACGTCAGCGGCCGCGATGTCGGCGAGCGGGCCGTCGGTCGCAACATGCCGCTGGCTCCCGCACGCGACGACTAGCATCACGACAGACGCGGTCCGCATCAAGCCAACGTCGCTCTCAGACCGTCGACCAGCGCCGTCTCCGCCACCACGCCGAGCGCATCGCGCAGCCGGGTGACCGCGGCGCGAGACTTCACGATCTCGCCGGCGCGCGCTGGTGCATGCTCGATCGCGCTCTTGCCGCCGCACAGCTCGACGATCGTGCGCGCGAGCTGCACGACCGAGATCTCGCCGCCGGTGCCCACGTTGGCAACGAGCCGCGAGTTGTCGTCGCCGACCGCCGCGACGATCGCGCGCACGACATCGCCCACGTAGACGAAGTCGCGCGTCTGCTCGCCATCGCCGAAGATCGTGAGCGGCTTGCCGGCGCGGGCACGGTCGCTGAAGATCGAGATCACGCCGGAGTACGGGCTCGACGGATCCTGGCGCGGGCCGTAGACGTTGAAGAACCGCAGCGCGGTCGTCGCGACGCCGTGCACCGCCGCGTAGTAGTCGAGCGCGTGCTCCGATGCGAGCTTGTCGATGCCGTACGGCGATACCGGCCGGCAGTGGGTCTCTTCGCGCACCGGGAGCTCGGTCGCGTCGCCGTAGACCGCCGCGGACGACGCGAACGCGACTTTCTTGCAGTGATTCGCGCGCGCGTACTCGAGGACGTGGAGCGTGCCGCCGTAGTTGATCTGCATGTCGACGAGCGGGTTCGCGATCGAAGCGACGACGGACACCTGCGCCGCGAGATGGACGATGCGTTCGACCGGACCATGCGCCGCGAGCGCCGCGAAGATCCCGTGGCTGACGTCGCAGGTCTCGATCGCGAGGTTCGCGTTGCCCGCATGCTGCGCGAGGTTCGCGCGCTTGCCGGTCGAGAAGTTGTCGAGCACGACGACGCGATGGCCGAGCGCGAGCAAACGATCGACGACATGCGATCCGATGAACCCGGCGCCGCCGGTGACTGCGATCAACCCCACCGCCCGAGGTTACTACGTCGGTGGTCCCACAACACGCCGAGGCCGAGCCGGATGCCGACCGCGTCGCCCAGTGAGCTCGAGAACCGAGCCTGCTTGCACGCAGGGCAGACCCATTACCTACGGGCGTAACCTCAGCGCAAGGCTGGGGCACTGTGCAGCACGAGATCCTGGCGGCCGTCGATGCTTACGACCGCGTTGCCTTCGAACACCTTGTCGGTAGACTTCGTGATCTCGCCGGCCGTCGCGAACGGCACGGTGATCGCGACGGTGGCGCCCTGGGCGACCGTGCTCTGCTTGATCGGCCCGTTGCGGGTGCACGTGGTCTTGAGCTGCGTGGTGAGTCCCTTCACCGCGGGCTCGTATCCGTAGTTGCGATCGAGCGCCTTGTCGCTAGCGCCTGCGCTGATCGACCACGGGCTGAGTCCCGAGCAGCTATACTTCTCGACGAAGGTCACCGACTTGGTCCCGCCGTTCTTCACTTTGAACGTTGCGGTTGTACCGCCGGCATCGACGGTCACCGCGAGCTGCAGGCCGGCCTCAGCAGGACCGAAGTCGGCGTCGAACAGCGGCGGGCTCGCATACGCGAGTCGCGTCATCACGACCAGTGCCAAGAACATCGCAGGCTTCATCGGGTTGGTCGTCACGATCATCGTTCTAACCTCGGTCCGGAACGTTGTCGACGTCTTCAGTGGAACGCCTGGCTCGAGTCGCGCTGGCGAACGCTGCAAGACTCGTAACGAACGCTTAACCGCGATCGTTCACTGTGCCGCCTAGGCTTGGCTGGTGCGCGGCTGGTCACTCGCCTTAGCATTTGTCCTCGCTCACTCCGCTCGAGGCGGAGCCTCGCCGTCGCCGTCCGCTGCGGCTGCGACGATCGGGACGATCGCGTTCGCTCCGGCGACCGACGCACCGGCGAAGACCATGCTGGCCGCGGACGATCGCGTGTTCGCGGCCGTCCATCTCGCCCAGCCGCTCGACGCGACGCCGATCGCTGGCCGCGATCCCGATCTCCCGCTCGAGCTCGAGGTATCGGTCTGGGCGACCTATGACAAGACCAAGGAGTTGATCGGCGTCGACTGGGCCTCGGTGTTGCGCGCCCCGCTCGAGCATCGCGATACGTTCACGATCGCGCTATTCCCCGGGGAGTTTCCGGAGCCCGAGACTGCTGGAGTCGACGTGTTCGTCGGACGGAGATCGGACGCTTTGCACCGGTTCTTCGCCACGAACGCCGCCGCGCGCCGCGGGCCGACGCGACTCGAGGTCGAGGCCGAGCTGCGCTTCAAGCCGACGAGCGGCTTACCCGTCACGATCGCGCGGGGTGATGTCTTGATCGACGTCGCCCACTGGGCGGACGCGCTTCGCCGTCGTCGCGCGGTCGCCGAGCGAGAAGAGAGCGCAGCCCGCGCTCTCTTCCGACTTCCGCCGTCGCAGCTCGCTTCGGTCGAACCCGCGTTAATGCATTGGCTCCACGTTCGCTATGCCGATTCGGACTATCAGCCGATCCGAGTCGCGACGCAGACGGGATGGTGGGCCCGGACCTGGAGCGGCTCCGCGGTCGCGCACGTTTCGCGTGGCAGCTCGACCGTGCAGATCACACCGCAGCCGTCGGAGGTCGCGCTCGAGACGATGGTGGTGTTTGCTCGAAGCGATGGCAGCTGCGTGGCACGCGCGATGACGTTCCTGGCGACGCGCCCTCTCGATGTTGGGGAAGTCCCCTCCCCGGAGCGACTTTCGATCGAGCGCAACCCGAGTCTCGACCGCGAGCTCGACTGTGCGAACGCACAGCCGGTGCCGCGTCAGTAACTCATGCCCTGAACAGTCAGACC
>CAZDGY010000343.1:0-6769 GCA_964504685.1 uncultured Kofleriaceae bacterium
GCCGCGACGAGCTCGCCCAGCCGGCCCCACACGTGCTCGAACGCGTCGGCATACGCTTCGACCAGCGCGGTCGACTGCGGCGCGATCGGACACGTATGCGAGAACAGCACGAGCGAGCTGTCGAGCAGGCGCGTCGTCTCGGGGAACTGGGATACGTCGTAGTCGACCGCGGGCGCGGCGTCCCACGGGAAGCCCTTGCCGGCGAAACCGGCTTTCGCGCGGAACAGCTTCTGACCGGGGACCGGTTGGCTCTGCCACAGCACGGCCTCGACGCCCTGAGCGACGAGCGCGGCGCGCACGACATCACGGACCTTCGCGGGCGCGGCTTCGACGCCTTTCGCGCGGCCATCGAGCCGGATGCGATACTTGTGGACGCACGTCGTGTCGCCGTCGGCGATGTGCGGCGGAGTAACGCCGGGCAGCGCACCGAGCCGCTTGGACAACAGCGCCGCGTTGCGCTGCGCTTGCGCGTTCATCGCGTCGAGCTTGCGCAGCTGAACGCGCGCGACCGCCGCGGTCATCTCGTTCGTCCGATACATCCAGCCCATGCCGAGCGAGTCGTAGGCGCGGTTGCCGTCGAGCGCGCGCTCGATCCGGTAGCTCGCTTCGTCCGACATCCGGACGTCCTCGCCGAACATCCGCGCTCGATTCGCCGCGGTGAACAGCGCTTCGTCGTCGGTGACGATCAGGCCGCCTTCGCCCGCGCCGAGACTCTTCGACGATTGCAGCGAAAAACACCCCGCCGCGCCGATCGTGCCGAGCTTCTTGCCGCGATGCGTGGAGCCGTGGGCTTGCGCGGCGTCTTCGATCAGCACGAGGCCGCGGCGTTTGCAGATCTCCGCGATCGCGTCGATTTCGCACGGCGTGCCGTGGATATGGACCGGCATGACCGCTTTGGTCGCCGGCGTGATCGCGCGCTCGATTAGCTTCGGGTCGATGCCGAGCGTGCGCGGTTCGATATCGACGAACACCGGCACCGCGCCGGCGTGGAGCACGGCGAGCGCGGTCGCGACGAAGGTGAACGCAGGCACGATGACCTGGTCGCCGGGCCCGATGCCGGCGGCCATCAGCGCGACGTGGAGCGCCGCGGTGCCGCTGTTGGTCGCGAGCGCGTACTTCGAGCCGATGTACGCAGCCCATTCGCGCTCGAGGGCGCGAACTTCAGGCGCGAACGGACCCGACAGCACGCCGCGCTCGAGGACTCCGAGCACGGCCGCGCGATCGTCGGCCCCGAGGACCGGCCAGCGAACATGCTGGTCGGCGCGAATCATCATCGCTAGGCCAGCGGTGCGTGCTTGCCGTTACCGTTCGTCACGGTCGGCCGCATGTGGGCGTGCGGAGCAGCGTTCTTCTCGCCGCTGCGGATCTTCTGGATCCACGTCTCGAGTAGGTTCTGCTGCTTGAACAAGTCGTGAACCGCGCGCTCGCCGTTGGTCGCGTACGGCGCCTTGAAGAACACCGACAGCTGGCGCTGGATGCCGCGCTCGCCGTTGCGCTTGGCCACGTCGAGCAAGCGAACGAGGTCGAACACGAGCGGCGCCGCGAGGATCGAGTCCTTGCACAGGAAGTTGATCTTCAACTGCATGCGCTCGCCGAGGAAACCGATCAGATCGATCGAGTCCCACGCTTCTTTCTGATCGCCACGCGGCTTGTAGTAGTCGATGCGCACGGTGTGCGACGGCACGGCGTAGCCGAGGATGTCGTCGAGGCACTGCGCCTTGCTCGACACCTTCGTCTTGTTCGAGCCCGGGTCATCGAGCACGAGGCCGTCGTTGTTGCCGAGGATGTTGGCCGAGTACCAGCCTTCGACCTCGAGCGCGCGAACGACGAAGCCGGGCGCGAGCACGGTCTTCAACATCGTTTGGCCGGTCTTGCCGTCTTCGCCGGCGATCGGCACGCCACGCTTCTCGGACATCTCCTCGAGCGCGGGAATCTTCGACAGGCTCGGCGTGAAGTTGACGTGCGGGATGCCCATCGAGCACGCGACGTACAGGTACTTCATCGCCGGGCTGATCCGCGGGTCGTTCGCGTCGAGGCCCGCTTCGAACGCGGCGAGCGTCTTGTGAACGTCTTCGACTTCGGTGTAGCGCTCGGTCGACGTCAGGTTGACGAACACGACGCGCGACAGCTTGTGCTGCTTCTTGAACGCTTCGATGTTCGCGGTGATCGTCGCGATCTCTTCGCGGAAGCTACCGACCGTCACGAGGTTCTTGCCGTTCATCGCGCCGAGGTACTTGGCGGACGCGACGGCGGGCCACGGCTTGATCGCTTCGAGCTCGTCCTTCACCGCGTGCAGCAGGTGAATCGGCACGACGTTGTGCTCGCTCGCCGCGTGGAATGCATTGTCGCTGCGCAGATCCCAGCCACCGAAAACGATCTCGTCGAGCGGGGCAACGTCGAGCCCCTTCACGAAGTCAGTCTCCGTGATCATGCCGTGGCGGGGAGCGAGTCCGCGCCGCATCAAGGCCGCCCCGGCGATCATCGTGGTGGCCACGGCGCCGTTGCTGCCAGCGATACAGACTCCAATGCGATTGCTATCGGTCATTTACATCACCTCGAGTGGCGGGTTCTGCGCGAACCTGCGCAGGATCTCTTTCCGACGGTCATCCACGATCCGCGGAAACTTATTTTGGACACTGGTGTGGCCGAGCGCGGCCATGAAGCGTTGCGCCGCGCCGCGATCGAGCGGGACGACTTTGGGGGACAGGATCGCGACGTCGCGAGAGCGATGCTCGCGGTAGACGCGGTTCTGCACGCATAATTCACGGTCGATCGCAGTGGCAAACTCGGCCAGGTTGGTCGGCTCGCGTTCGAACTCGACGAAAAATAGATAGCGACCCTTGCCGGTCGCGGCGGTGCCGACTTCGGCGGCGGCGGCGTAGTCGACGATCGAGCACGGCGAGCTGTCCTGCGCGCTTGCCACGGCTCGCTCGATCTCGATCTGGGTCGTCAGCTCTTGGGTGATCGACAACATTCCGCTCGCGCGGCCGGCAAATACCATGCGGTGAGGCGCAACGGAGGTAAATCGCACGAAGTCGCCGATGTAATAGCCGAACAGGCCGGAGCTGGTGGTGACCACGACCGAGTAGTCGACGCCCGGAACAACCGCCCATAGCGGGACGCGCTCGGCATCCGGCTTGCCGTGTTGGGCGCGTGGCACGAACTCGAAGAACACCCCGCGGTCCGGGATCATCATCATCGCGTCGTCGCCGTCGATCCCGGCCGGCCGGTCGGTGGCTGCGAAGATCCCGCCTTCGGTCGCGTTGTACGTGTCGATGATCGGCACCGGGCGGCCGACGCGCTCGTTGATCATCTTGCGATACGGCTCGGCGAATACGCCGCCGCCGAGCAGCACGCGAAGGTTCGGCCAGATCTCGGAGATGTTCTTCGCCGGGCGGCCCTTGCGGGCAGCGGCTTCGAGCACGCGGTCGAACAGGATCGAGAACCAGCACGTCGTGCCGGACAGCGCGCGCACGTCGTGATCGAGATACGCGTCTGCGATCGCGGAGAGCTTCTCGTCGTAGTTCTCGATGTCGCGAATTTCCTGCTTCGGCAGCACGAGCACTTTGCTCGCGGCCGGCAGGTGGAGCTGCATGATGCCGGGGTTGCTCGCGGTGAACACGTCGCCGTGTTGCTTGAGGTTCGCGGGCGGCAGCAGCGCGAGGATGTAGCCCTTCGTGAACGAGCGATCGTTGGTCGCCGCGATGTAGCTCGCGAGACAATCGAAGCCGGCCTTCTGCTGCCAGCGAATTTGCTCGTCGGAGATCGGCAGAAACTTCGAATTCGCCGCGGTGTGCGACGTGCCCGACGAATTGCCGAAATACTTGATCAGGCCCGGCCACAACACGTCGCGCTCGCCGGCGCGCATCCGATCGAGCATCGGCTCGTAGTCGGCGTACGTACGCAGCGCAACACGCGAACGGAAATCGTCGTAGCTCTTCACCGAGCCCAAGCGATGCATCCGACCGAGCTCGGTGTCTGCTGCGGTCTTGCAATGTGACAGCAGCGTCGCCACCTGGACGCGCTCCGGATCACGCGCGATCCGATGCCACTGCGCGACACGCGCGCGGGCGAGAGCCCAAAACGCGGGGCCCGTGATAGCGGATGCAGGTAAGGAGATCATCGGTTGGAGGTCGTGGGGGCGAACATTACTCAGAACATCAGGTGGCAAACAAGGGTGTGCCACCCCTTGCCTTATGCCTGGCTGACACCGTAGTTGTCGCTCTTACGCTTGGCGGGAGTGGCAGAGGTCGAACCACGTTCATCCCGCCAGTGAGCGGGCTCTCCGGCCTCCTGGGGGACGCCGAAGAAGCGCTCGGGGTCTTCGATGATCCGGCCGGCCTGCTTGATCGCCGAGGCTGCGTAGAATCCGTCGTTGACCCGCTCGTCGAACGTCCAGCGGATCTGCGAGACATCGCGCACGGTCGGCTTGCCATCGGGGCCGAGGACCTGTGCCTTCTTCGTCGTGCCGATCGCGCCGAACAGCCCGATCGTGCCGTACTCGTAGAGGTGGTGGTACGTGTTGTCGAGGCCGAGCGAGCCGAGGTTCGCGATAAACGCCGACGCGTACATCGGGTCGGTCTTGATCATCGCGCTCGGCATGAGGTTCAGCGTGTCGAGCCCGCGCAGCGTCGCCATCACGCCGCGGAGCATCGGGCCGGGCAGGGCGAGCGCAAGCGCGAGCTCCTTGTCGACCGAGGTGATCCGATCGGTGCGCGCGTCGGCGACTGCTTCGGCGATCCGCTTGCACACGACGGTGAATGGCTCGTTGCGGGGAAACCGCATCTTGACCGTGACCATCGGCGCGGTCGCTTCCATCGCCTTCTTCGCCGCGAACGACAGATCGACGTGCTCGCGCTGGTAGATCTTGCCGCCGGCGATGAACCGGTTCATCCCCGGCTTGGCGTGCAGCGATTCGGCGACCGCCGCCATCATCAGATGGAACATCGTCGCCGCGGCTTCGGGATGCGCGCGGTTGTACGACCGCAGCCACGGCCGGGTCTTCGTCACGTCGAGGTTCTGCTCGTGATAGACCGCGCTCTCGTTCCGACCGCGCATCAGGTACGGGATCATCCGACGAACCTTCGATTCGTCTCGAACGAGCGTTCCATCGGGGCGTTTGAACAGAGGCATGGCGCGGATATTCGCTTTCGCCGCTTTCAAGTCAAGCGGCAGTTAACGCGACGTTTGAGGGGGTGATCTTTATCGTTGGCTCAGTTGGGAGCGCGGAGCGAAGGGCCATCTTCGAGGGCGGTCATCTCGTCGATCGAGCTCGCGGTGACGATGTCGCCGGAGCGCTTGCGGAAGCGCGCGACGATCGAGTGGACGCCGGCCGGCGACAACACATCCTCGACGCCTGCGCGGCGAATGCTCGCGCAAAGTTTGCGTTCGAACGAATCGAGGTACGCGTCGGAGGACACCCCGAGCGTCTCGGCATCGGCTTGCGTGCGTTGCAGGCTGCGTAGCCCGAAGTACAGCATCGCGCGCAGCGTGAGCCCCGTGCGAACTTTGGCAAAACGCGACAGCTTCGGGTGAATCCGGCGAAGCGCCTCGGTGACGTACGCGATGTGGCGCGCCTCGTCGCGTAGAGCGTTCTCACAGATGTCCTTGAGCAGCTGATCCCCAGCCGACTTGCGCAGCATCGCGAACAGCACCTCGCCGAGCGTTTCGCTGACGAGGATCGAATAGAAGTAGTTGACGACGTTCGTGCCCATCATGTCGGCGACGCGCGTGATCACCGACCACAGCTGCGGGCACTCGCCGAGCCCGCCGATCTGCCGGCAATAGCGCTCGAGCACGTAGACGTGGCGCGCTTCGTCGAACGTATGGGCCGCGGCGCACAACGAGAAGTTGTGATCGTCGAAGTATTTGCGGATCGGCTCGTTCATCCGCTTCACGGTCCACAGCGACTCGCGCTCCGACCAGTAGAGCTCGTTGATCAGGCGCTTGCGCGCTGCATCGATCTCCGGCGTCGCGACTTCGGTCGACTGCGCCCAGTTGACGCCGCGATCGGCGTTCCACTGGCCAGCGAGCGAGCGCTCGTACAGCAACAGAGCGCGATCGTCATGATGGGTCGGGAGCATGGGTCCTTCCTTGCGGTACGACTGAGGGGGGAGGCAGGTTCGCAGCGACAGGCCGCACCGGGGTGCGGTTAAACGTCGCGTTGACAGCGGCGAGCGTATCGGCGGTGTAGCGGAGCTGCGCTTCGGTGTGGCGCGCGGTGATAAAGAACCGCAGCCGGGCGAGGTGCTCCTCGACCGCGGGGTAGATGATCGGCTGGACGTTGATCCCGGCGCCGCCGAGCGCCGCGCCGATCAGCATGCTGCGCACCGAATCGCCGACGATCGCCGGGACGACGGCACTGCCGCCGGCGAGCCCGGTGTCGATACCGCGCTCGCGACACAGCTCGAGGAAGTAGCGCGACCGAGCGTGCAGCGTCGCGACCAGCTCGGGCCTGCGCTCGAGCTCGCGCAGCGCACCGAGCGCGGCGGCGGCGTTCGCGGGCGAGATCCCGACCGAATAGACAAAGCCCGGGTTCGTGTACTTGAGCAGCTCGACCAGCGCGCGCGTGCCGGCGATGTATCCGCCGCAGCTCGCGAGCGACTTCGACAGCGTCCCCATCCACAGGTCGACGCCGGTGCGATCGACGTTGAAGTGCTCGCCGACGCCGGCGCCGCGCCGACCGAGCACGCCAAGCGAGTGCGCTTCGTCGACGAGTAGCAGCGTCTTGTGCTTGCGCTTGAGCTCGATGAACTTCGGCAGATCGGGG
>CAZDGY010000344.1:0-6759 GCA_964504685.1 uncultured Kofleriaceae bacterium
CTTGACCTGCGCGGCGCGGTCTTCGAGCGCAGAGATCAGCTCGTCTCGCGCGATGAACCCCTTCTGTGAGATCGCGGCGATCAGCGGATCGTCCGGGTGGCGCACAGTCCACAACTGATCGCGCAGCAGATCCGCGAGCTCCTGTTCGCCGAACGGGGTGAGCCGATAGGTGGTGCGCTCCGGCCGCTTGCCGACGTGGTCGGTACCTACGACCTCGAGCATGCCCTCCTTCGTCAGCGTCTTCAGCGCGTTGTAGACCGAGCCCGGCGCGATCGAGGCCCAGTCTTCGACGTGCCAAGTCACGAGCTCGCGGCGTACATCGTAGCCATGCACCGGTTGGAAGATGCGGACGACTCCGAGCACGAGCAGGCGGGTCGCTTGAGCCACTACGCAACGCGTAGCACAGCTCGCCGCAACGAGTAAGATGAGGCGTGGAGCTCGCGCTGTCTGTCGAGGTCGCCGCCGCTCGCGTCGCGGGTACGCCGATCGTCGCGCTGGAGTCCACGATCATCGCCCACGGCCTGCCGTGGCCGGGCAACCTCGACGTCGCCCTCGCGCTCGAGGCCGCGGTGCGCGATCGCGGCGCGGTGCCGGCGACGATCGCGGTCGTCGATGGCGTGCCGCGCGTCGGGCTCGGCGCGGCGCAACTCGAGCAGCTCGCGAGCGATGGCGATCGGTTCGCGAAGGCGAGCGCGATCGATCTCGCGATCCACATCGCACGTGGCACGAGCGCGGCGACCACGGTGAGCGCGACCTGTGTACTCGCCGCGCGCGCGGGGCTGCGCGTGTTTGCGACCGGCGGGATCGGCGGTGTCCACCGCGGTGACAGCGACGACGTCTCGCATGATCTCGTCGCACTCGCGAACACGCCGATCGTCGTCGTGTCGGCCGGCGCGAAAGCGATCCTCGATCTGCCGCGCACGTTCGAGCGACTCGAGACGCTCGGCGTGCTCGTGGTCGGCTATCGCACCGCTGAATTCCCCGCGTTCTATGCGCGGACGAGCGGCTTACGGCTCGACCACCGCGTCGAGAGTACGCACGAGCTCGCCCGGATCGCGCGCGCCCGTTGGCAGCTCGGCGGCGGCGGCGTGCTCGCGTGCAATCCGATCCCCGCCGGCGACGCGCTCGATCTCGGTGCACCGCTCGCCACCGCGCTTTCCGCGGCGGCGGCAGGAGGCATCACCGGCAAGCGGCTCACCCCTTTCCTGCTCGCGAAGCTCGCCGAGATCACCGGCGGCGCGTCGATTCGCGCGAATCGCGCGCTCGCGATCAACAACGCCGAGGTCGCGGCCGAGCTCGCGGTCGCGCTCGCGGCCGAGGAGGCAGCGTGACTCGGTTCGAGCTGATCGTCGTCTACTCGATCGTCGGCATCGTCGCGGGGACCGCGGCGACGATCGCCGAGCTCGTGCGCCCGGCTCGGCCGGTGAGCTATCGCAGCGTCGTGCTGCGCGACACGATCGCGTTCGCGCTGTACATCGCAGCGGTCGTGCCGCTCGCCGACTATTTCGCCGGCCACGTCCAGCCGTACGTCCAGTTTCACTGGCCGGTCGCCAAGCTGCCGCTGGTCGCGCGCGTGATCCTGTATTACCTCGTCGCGGATCTCGGCTCGTACCTACTGCACGTCACGATGCACACGAAGCTGCTGTGGCGGGTCCACAAGTGGCATCACGCGCCGAAGTACATGTACTGGTTCGCCGGCGTACGCGCGACGATCCCGCAGCAGTTCTTGTTCAACATTCCGGGCCTGCTTGCCGTGCCGATCCTCGCGCCGGCGCCGGTGTGGCTGTACGTCGCGCTGCCCGCCGAAGTGATCTTCCGCAACGACTGGATGCACATGAACGTCGCGTGGCGATCGAACTGGATCGAATGGATCTTCGTGACCCCGCGCTACCACCACATCCATCACAGCGCCGACCAACCGCGCCATCTCGGCAACTACGGCTCGCTGTTCACGATCTGGGATCGGATCTTCGGCACGCGAATCGATCCCGACACGATCAAAGAGCCGCTCGCGTTCGGCACCGGCACCGAGGACAACCCGGTGCGGGTCATCGTCGGCGTGTAGTTACCTCGCGCAGCGCGGCTCGACTTGCACGAGCTCCGCGCCGGAAACTCGCCAGCGATCGACGCAGCCGTTGGCAGCCGCGCGCTCGATCTTACCGTTCGCGATCGTAGGCGGCGTCCACGATCGATCGACCGTCGCGCTCGCGCGCAGCTTGGCGGCGCGATCGTGCACCGCATAAACGAGCAAGTGCGTCTGGGCGAACGAGCCTTGATTGCCGCAACCGACGTATTGCGCGTCGATCGTGACGAGCGCGTCCGCAACGCCATCGCCATCGAGATCGCCGCTCGTCGTCGACCGCAAGCTGAACTCGAACGTGATGTGCTCGCCTGCGTACGGCGTGCCGTCGCACGCGTAGACATGCGACTCCCAGTCGCCGTCCGCGAGCGTGAGGTCGCCGGGGCCCATCGCCTGCAGCTCCTCTCCGTAGGTGTGATTGCACCAATCGATGCCGAGAGCGCGACACTGCCGCGGCTCGACCGTCGCTTCCGGCGCAGCGGGTGCGGTCCGGGCTCGGGTCGCTTGCATCGGTGGCGGTGCCATCGCGGCCGGCGCACCGGCGCGCGGCGCAGCGCAGCCAACGGCGACGAGCGCTAGTAACGCGAGGCGAGCCATCTCAGTGGGCGAGCTGGTAAAGCGTGAGGCTCTTGCCGCCGCGATCGAAGCCGCTCGAGCGCTCGAGCAGCCAGAACTTGTCGCCGATCACGCCGAGTCGGAACCGCGTGTTGGTGCCGAGCACGCGCGCCTTGCGCGTGGCTTTGCCGTCGGCGGAGACCGTGAAGATGTCGAAGTACTCCGGGTCGGCCTTCTTGCGCGCGACCGCGTCGGCGTTGACCGGATCGACCTTGAGCGCGATCCACGCAGTCCCGTCGACGGCGACGATGCCCTGGAGTGACTTCGGATCGTACTGCTGCATCGCTTGATCGAGCTCGACCGGCTTGGGGTGGCCATTGCGCCAGATCTGCGGCGCGCTGTTGTCCCAAGCCATGTGCGCGAAGTCGACCACACCACCGGCGTCGGCCATCACTTGGTAGCGCTTGCGTTGCTCGAACAAGTCGTCGATCGCGTGCTTGTCGATGAACTTACCGGTCGCGAGATCGTAGGTTGCTTCGCCATCCGGGGTGCGCTGGTTCTCCTTCGGATCCCATTCGCCGCCCTTCGTGCCGACCGCGCGCGAGAAACCGTCTGCCCAGTGGTTGACGTGGAGCTCGAGCTTCGGATCGTTGCCGGTCGCGTCGAGCTCGAGGTGGCCAGTCGAAAGTGCGCGCCCATTCTCGAGTGCAACGATCTGAACGTCGTGTCGCATGCCGGTCTTCGTCGGCGCCGCGCGGTGGACGACGAGTCGCTGCTTCCCGTCGCGCATGATCAGCGTCATCGTGGTCGCGGCAGGCACGGTGAAGACCGCAGCCCCCGGAGCGACTTTGCCGTGTGCCGACAGCTCGACGAGCGTCGCGGTCTGCTGGCCGTCATCGGTCTGGCCGACCACGAGTGCGCGATCGCCGACGAGCGCGAGCGCGATCGGGTGCAGCGTGACCGCCGAGATGTCGACGACCTGGTCCTGCTTGGTCGCGATCGTCATCACATGCAGCTCGCTCTTGGTCGAGTCGCCGATCAGGTATGCGAGGCGTTGGCCATCGCTCGCGACCGGGTCATCGACAAAGCCGGTCTGGGCCGCGACGGCGATCACCGGCTCGGCGCCGATCAACGCCGCTGGTTTAGGGTCGGCCGCAGCGACCGCGACCGTCGCGCAGAGAGTGACCACGCACGCGATGCTTCGGACCATCCGGCCTGGGATGCCACACCGAAGCGGTCATGCGCAAGTACGCCGTTTTTCGGGTTAGATTCACGGCAATGGGCAGTATCGCTTTCACCCGTAACTACACGGACCACAGCAGCGACACCGGCTACCAGTTCGAATTCCATTGCGATAAATGCGGCAACGGGTACCGCTCGTCGTTCCAGACCAGCGCCCTCGGCGTCGGCGGCAAGCTCGCGAAGGGGCTTGGTAGCCTGTTCGGCGGCGGCAATCTGTTCGCGGCAGGGCAGGCGAGCGAGTACATGAAGGATGGCCTACGCGGTCCGGCGTGGGACACCGCCTTCCAACACGCGGTCGAAGAGATCAAGCCGAAGTTTCACCAGTGCGGGCGTTGCGGCCATTGGGTCTGCCCGGAGGTGTGCTGGAACGAGGGCCGCCAGCAGTGCATGGAGTGCGCGCCCGATCTCGCGCAAGAGAACGCAGCGGCGCAAGCGCGGATCGCCGCGGACCAAGCCGCCGAGAAGATGCGCAACGTCGATCAAGTCGCCGGCTTCGATCCGCTCGCGCAACAAGTGTCCGCGTGTCCGAGCTGTCACGCGCACATTCAAGCCGGCACGAAGTTCTGCGCGAGTTGCGGCAAGCCGGTCGCAGGACCGGTGCAGAAGCAGTTCTGCACGGGATGCGGTGCGCAACTCGCGCCGGGTGCGCGGTTCTGCGGCGGCTGCGGTCAGCAGCAGGGCTGACGTCGGCGACCCACGTGGGTCACAGCCTCGGCGGAAACCTCGCGATCTCGCGCAGCACGCGCGCGTGCTCGCGTTGCCAGGCGGCGAGCTGCGCCTCTGCGGTGTGCGCGCGCGGATGAGCGACCGCGTAGTAACCGGTGCTCGGACGCTTCGCGCTGGCGCGCCACACGATCGCCGGCAAGCAAGGCAGCGCGCTGTGCCGGCATGCGTTGCTGACCTCGCCGAGCGCGGCATGTAGCAGCGGGCTGCGCGGATGCAGGTCGCCGACCTGCTGCGCGAGCTCGCCGTACGTGATCGACGGTTGGCTCGAGCGAGCGCGATGGATCAAGCGGCGATAGACGTGGAGGGCGAGCGGGCTCATGCGACTTCCTTGTGGTCAGGTGGTGGTGCGAACGCCAGGTCATCGCCCGGCTCGGCGCCGCGATAGGCCGCGGCTTCGCGCAGGCAATCGGCGTCGATCGCATCGCGCTCGACGAGGTCGGCGATCGTGCGCGCGACTTTGAGCAGCCGGTCGATCGATCGCGCGGTCAGCGTCGTGCGGCGCGCTACGATCGCGGCGAGCACGCGCTCGCACGCGTCATCGAGCCGGCAGACGTCGCGCACCATCGCGGTCGTCAGCTCTGCATTGCAGCGCACGCCGTACTTGCCGAGCCGGGCGCGCTGGCGATCGCGAGCTGCAACGACGCGCGCTCGCACCGCGGCGGAAGATTCGGCCGGCTCGTCGCGGCGCAGCTCGGCGAGCGGGACCGGCTGGACATAGACCTGAAGGTCGATGCGATCGAGCAATGGCCCGCTCATCCGCGCGCGGTAGCGCTCGATCCCGAGCGAGCTGCACGTGCACTCGCGCGCACCGCTGCCGTACCAGCCGCAAGGGCACGGATTCGCGGCCGCCACGAGCAAGAACGAGGCGGGTAGCTTCGCGGTGCTGTGGACGCGGCCGATCGTCACCGAGCGCTCTTCGAGCGGTTGCCGCAGCGCCTCGATCGCGCCGCGACCGAACTCCGGCAGCTCGTCGAGGAACAGCACCCCGTTGTGCGCGAGCGAGATCTCGCCCGGCCGCGGATGCGAGCCGCCGCCGAGCAGCGCCGCCGAGCTGATCGTGTGATGTGGCGCGCGGAACGGCCGATCCTCGAGCAAGCCGCCCGGCGCTAGGCCGACCGCACCATAGACTTTGGTGGTCTCTAGCGCTTCGTCACGTGTCATCGGCGGCAACACCGTGGGGATCCGACGCGCGAGCATCGTCTTGCCGGTGCCAGGTGGACCGCACAGCAACAAGTTGTGGCCGCCAGCCACCGCGACCTCGATCGCAGCGCGCGCGAACGCCTGGCCGCGTACGTCGGCGAGGTCGTACGGGCGAATGATCCGGCGCCGCTTGCGCGGTTCTCGCGACGCGAGCGGCAGAGGCGCGCGACCGGCGAGCGCGTCGATCAGCTGCGCCAAGTGCGAGATCGCGTAGACCTCGAGGTCCTCGACGAGGGCAGCCTCGCCGGCGCACTTCTCCGGCACGAGCACGCCGCGCATGCCGAGCTGTTTCGCGAGCATCGCTGCGGCGAGCGCGCCGCGCGCCGATCTCATCGCACCATCGAGGCCGAGCTCCCCGAGTACGAGCAGACCGTCGAGCAGGCCGCGGGGATAAGTATCATCCGCGAGCAAGACCGCCGCCGCGATCGGCAGATCGAGCGCGCTGCCCGGCTTGCGCAGATCGGCAGGCGCCAAGTTGATCGTGACTTTCTTGAGCGGCAGCTCGTGACCGACCGAGCCGAGCGCCGCGCGAATCCGCACCGAGCCCTCCTTGACCGAAGGCTCGGCGAGCCCGACGACGTGATAGCCCGGCAAGCCGCGGGCGATCTCGCACTCGACGTCGACCGGCGCGGCGTCGATGCCGACTAGCGTGCAGCTCTTGATGACCGCGACCACCCAGCGGCAATCAGCACATCACGCGCCAACGGTAACTGCGCGGATCTGCTCTCACGCGCTCGCTCGCGTGTCCGGCAGCCGGACGAACCCGGCCAACATCCGGCCGATCCGGACATGCTGCCAACCGTCGTGAGCAATCGGGAACTCTTGCCCCTGACCACCCGAGTTGCGCACCGGTCCCGCGAGCGCGCGCGGGGCCCGGATCTGCGCGACGCCCGGCACCTCGGTTGCACTTCTCGATCGCATGCGGGCATTCACCATCGCTGCGTTGCTCACCGTCG
>CAZDGY010000345.1:0-6754 GCA_964504685.1 uncultured Kofleriaceae bacterium
ATGACCGCCGGCAAGCTGCGCCGGATCGCCGATCTCGCGGACGAAGATGGCTCGGGCGGCGGGCGCGGCGGTCATGGCATTCGCTCGTGGCTCGGCGTGCCGCTGTTCATGTATGGCGAATGCGAGGGCGTGATCGCGGTGCAGAGCACACGCAAGGCGGCGTTCGGTGTCGACGACGAGCGGCTGCTCGGGTCGCTCGCACTGCAGATCGCCGGCGCGTTGCAAAACGCGCACCTCTACGAGCTCGCGATGGTCGACGGCTTGACCAGCCTGTTCGTGCGGCGCTACTTCGACGCCCGCATCGAAGAGGAGGTCGAGCGCAGCAAACGCTACGGCACGGCGTTCTCGGTCATCATGATGGACGTCGACGACTTCAAGCACCTCAACGACGCGTTCGGTCACCTCGTCGGCGATCGCGTGTTGCGCGCGATCTCGAACGTCGTCAAAGCGCAGATGCGCGGCGTCGATACCGCGGCTCGCTACGGAGGCGAAGAGATCGCCGTGATCTTGCCGCGCACCGAGATGGTCGCCGCCTACAACTTGGCCGAGCGCATTCGCAGCGCGATCGCCGAGCTCCGGCTCACCACCGACGAGGATCCGCCGAAAGTGTTGACCGTGACCGCGTCGCTCGGCATCGCGGCGTATCCCGAGAGCAAGGCAAGCACCGGCGAGGATCTCGTGCGCAACGCCGATCGCGCGCTGTACCGGGCGAAGAAGACCGGCAAGAACCGAGTCGAGCTGTTCTGGATCGACGACTCGGGTCCGCGGCTTACTACGGTCGGTGAGCAGCCGGACGATCCGAACGATCCGGCCGGAGCGCCGCTCACAAGGACATCCGAGCCGAAGGTGACGACGTCGTGACCGCCGAGCGCAAGGCGGCCGAACGCCGCGTCGGCTGGGCGCGCTGGTGGGCGAGGGCGAAGCAAGTCGTCACGACCGATCCATCGCCGTCCGACGACGACGACCTCGTGGTCGACGAAGAAGCGGCGCGAGCGCTCGCCGCGCAAGCCGGCCGACTCAAAGGTGGTCTCGCAAAGGTCGCGCAGCTCGCGGCCTACACGCCGGGCAATTCGGTCGCGCGGCGGGCGCTCGGCGGATTGTGGGATCGCGCGCCGGCGGAGTCCGCGGCGGCGATCGCGCGCGTCGTCGAGCAAGAGCTCGGCGCACCTCCGCAGCGCTTGTTCGCGAGCTGGGACGCCACGCCGATCGCGGCGGCGTCGCTCGGCCAAGTCCACGCGGCGACGCTCGAAGACGGCACCTCGGTCGTCGTCAAGGTCCAGTATCCGGGTGTCGCCGAGGCGCTGCGCACCGATCTCGATGACGTCGGGTTCGTGCGCAAGCTCGCCGGCTCCGATGTCGGCCGGTCACTCGACGACGAGGCACTCGCGGTGCTCGGCGCGGCGGTGCGCGGCGAGCTCGATTACCGCGCCGAAGCTGCGGCGCAGACCGCGTTCGCCGAAGCGTGGGCCGGCGATGCGGCGTTGCGCGTACCGACCGTCATCGCGGATCGCAGCGCCGGCCGGGTGCTGACGATGACGCGCGCCAAAGGCAGAACCGTCGTCGACGTCGCGGCAACCGGCGATGTCGAGCTTCGACGCCAAGCCGCGCTCGCGATCTATCGGTTCGCGTGGGGCAGCCCGTTGCGGTTCGGCCGATTCAACGCCGATCCGAACCCCGGTAACTTCCTGATCGATGTCGAGGCCGACGGCCACGCGCTCGTCTGGGCGTTAGATTTCGGCTGCTCGGTCGAGCTCGCCGACGACAGCCGCGACGCCGACCGAGAGCTGTGGTGGGCGCTGGTCGATTCCGACGCGGAGAGCGCGGCGGAGCGCTTTCGCATGGGGATCGCGCGGTCGGGGATGCTCGCGCAGACGAGCACGCTCGCGACCACGGCTCATCGCGATTGGGAGCGCGCTCTCGCGACGCCGCTCGCCTCGGCCGGTGACTTCCGATGGGACGACGCGTACGCCGCCGAGCTCGCGCGTTCGACCGCCGCGGCGCTCGGCGCCGGCGGGATCCGCTTGCCCGCATCGAGCGTCATGCTGTGGCGACAACGCGTCGGCGCCGCCGCGGTGATCGGGATGCTCGATGCCGCCGCGCCGTTCAAGCGCACGCTGCTCGACATGATCGGCACCGGGCGGAAGGCCCTGTGGTGACCAAGCTCGCGCTCTCGGTCGCGGCTCTGACCGGATGCATGCTCGCGCATGGCGATTACCCGGCGCCGCCACGCGAGCCGATCCAGGGCGCTACCCGGATCACGATCACGTACGACCAGCGCTCGCTGGCGACGACGAAATACGTGATCGAGTGGAATCCGCACGTCGGCTACGTCACCGACCGGCGCGCGATCGACCTCGGCGCGATCGATGCGCTGTACGGCGCGTTGACCGGCCTCGTCCCCAGCGACGTCGCACCCGGTTGCATGTCTCACACCGACGATCATCCGTCGTTCTCGGTCGTAGTCGAAGGCGCGCATCCACTTAGCCTGGCGTCGTCGTCGAATTGCCGATGGAACGCGCCGTGGGCCGTCACCGTCGGGGATCATCGCTTCGCGCAATACGACGGCGACGTCGGCCATGCCGTCGCGAGCCTGCTCGCGGAAGTCGATCCCGACGGATGGCGCGTGCCCGAGCCTCGTCCGGCGCACGAACGTATGCTGCTCGGGCAGTACACCGCGGGAGACAGCGAGCCGTCCGCCGCCGGAGCTTGCGCACATAGCATCGAGGCCAGCCCGGCGGTCCGCGACGCATTCGGCGGCTCGATCGAGATCGCAGAGCTAGCGCTCGCGTGCGATCGCGCGGACGGCAGTGATTGCACCAAGCTCGAGGCATCAGCGCGGTTCGACTGGGACGATGTGGATGCGCGCTTCTCGTTCGTGTGTGCAAACGGCGCGGCCGGGCTCGCCGAAGGCTCTGCGGAGCTCATCGCCAACTTGCGCGGCTTTCTCGATAGCAAGCCGGCTCGCGTGATCGTCCAGCTGTCGAGTCACCCACAGCTCCTTCACCGAGACCATTGGCGGCTCGTGCCCCTCGACGCGGCGTTGCCCGACCTCGTCTACGAGCCCGGGCGGACGTCGATCGACGTGGTGTTGCGGTCCCGCCAAGGCGATCGCGCGAGCCCGTTCTGGACCGCGCTCGGCGTGACCCCCGCGCCGCCCTCGTACGGCGGCTCGCTCGACTTCGACGGCAACGCGATTCCGTGACCACGCCGCGCTACGCTAGCGCGATGAAGCTCGCGCTCGCCGCCATCGCGCTCGCCGCGACCGTGGTCCACGCCGACCCCGCGCACCGCCCGAAGGTCAAGTCTGTCACGATCGACTACAAGTACACCTCGTTCCATCGCAACGAGCTGCACTACGTGATCGAGGCCAAGCCGGGTGGCGGGTTTCAGCTCAAGGACAAGGCGGTCGACAGTGCGGTCGTCGATGCGCTCTACGCCGCGTTGACCGGATTGCACTCTGTCGACAGCGTCGAGCGCTGCATCTCGCACACCGATGACTATCCGTCGTTCAAGATCGCGATCGACGGCGAACGCCCGATCGAGCTCGCATCCGATTCGAACTGCCACCTCGGCGTACCGTGGATAGTGACCGAGCACGGCAAGCTCGCGGCGCAATACAACGGCGCGATCGGCATCGCACTCCACCAGCTGCTCGCCGCGATCGATTCCGGTCATTGGAAGACCGGTCCGGACAGCCCCGAAGCACTCATGGGGCTCGGCGGTGAGCGGGTGAGGCTCGATGACTACACCGCCGGCGATCCGGCGGGGACGCCGGCGGCGGCGTGCGCGAAGACGATCGAGACCGACCCGCGCATTCACGTGGCGCTCGGCGAGGACATCCACATCTCGATGCTATTGCTCGCTTGCGATCTGGGGACGAGCCCGGAGTGCACGTTGCCGACCGCGACCGCATCGTTCCTCTGGCAGGGCTTCGCTGCGACGTTCGAGTTCCCATGCCTCAACGGCAAGGTCGATTTCACCAAGGCAGTCGCCGCCGACCTCACCGATCTTCGCGCGTTCCTCGAGAGCAAGCCGATGCGGGTGCTCAAGGGCCTCGCCACCAAACCACCGCGCGTAGACCGTGAAGGTCCGTGGGTGGTCGAGACCTGGCGGGAGGATCTGCCGGCGCTCCAGTATGCGCCCGGGCGCCTCGTCGTCGAAGCTCGCGCGGTGTCGGAGCACGGTCCCGGCGCGGCGTTCTGGAAGGCGCTCGGCATCGACCCGAAGCCGCTGACTCAGAAGGACGCGGCCTCGTTCATCACGTCGGCGACGCTCGACTTCGCGGGTAAGCTGGTCAAGTAGCCACTAGCCGCCGCCGTACGTGTAGCGAAGATAGAGCCGGCCATCGACGCCCTTGATGCTGTCGAACTGCGGCTCGATGAAGGCATCCGCGGCCAGGCCGACCGCGTAGTGGCGATTCTCGAGCTGATATTCGAGCCCCGCGCCGCCGTGGAACGTCGCGGAAAACGACTTGCCCGGCTTCGTGATCATCACCTGCTCGAGAATGTTCGACGAGATCATCGACGCACCGGCGCCGCCCTCGATGAAGAACGCGATGCGGTTGACCCGGCCGCCGAGCCTTCCGTCGATCCCGCCGCGATAGAGCTGGAACCACTGGCCGACCGGCGGAGGCGGCACGGTCGCCTCGTGGTTCGACGCCGACAGGTAGATGCCGAGCGAAAACCACGAGAAGATATCGCGCCCGATCCGGAGGTCGATCGACGGCCCGGCCGCGGCGTCTTTCGCAGCGTGTGGCGTGAACACGACCGCTCCGAGCCCGCCCTCGGCAAAGAACCCGGTCGACGCCGCGCGGCCCGAGCTCGCCGGGATGATCAGCGTCGTCGGTTGATCGGTCTGGGTGTCGGTCGCACTGCCCGAGCCAGAGCCTGAACCAGAGCCGGCGTCAGCGCCCGACCCGGCGTCATCGCCGTCAGCAGCGGCGACGCCAGCGAGAGCGGCGACCACGACGAACGTCACAGCACAGCGACCGACCATGCTCGCTAATGGTAAGCGAACCGGCGGTCGCGCGCGCGTCCGCTGCCGACTTAAAGCGGGGCCGCGGCGCGCCCCGTAAACGAGGGCCGGCCCAGGATTCGGCCGTCGTCGCTACGCAGCGACAGCCGAGCGATCCGATGACCTCGCGGCTAGCTCAGGTGCCGGCGGGAGGCGGACCGACCGTGTACGCCATCGGTGCGAACATCGTCAGCTCGCCGGCGGGTGCGTCGAGCCCCTTGGTATCCACGATGCCGCGGATATCGCGGATCCGGACCTCGTACGTCATCGTCATGTGGTGGTCGGGCTTGAACGTGAAGTCGTACCGGATGATCTCGGCAAACGCGGCGCGCGGAATCACCGGGCCGACCGGGCTCGGCACGTAGTTGACGTCGGCCGGCATCGGCGCGCTCATCGGCTGGAAGCTCGGGTCGTTCTTGTTGACGACGTTGGTCGAGTAGAACGGCGTGATGTTGCCGCGCGTGATCTCGTCGAGATCGACCGAGGCTTCGAGCGTCTGGTCCTCGCGGAACGTCCCGGTCAGCACCGCCATCGGACCGATGTCGGTCGGGATGTTGCCCTGGAGCTGCGGGGTCGGCGGCGCTTCGTCGTCGCCCGGCGCGGCGAGATTGATCAGCGTCGGGTCGTAGTACCAAAACTCGTTGCCGGCGTTGAAGTCGATCACGAACTGCGCGGGGACGTTTTCGAGGTTCGTCACGGTCCAGTCGACTTCGACCGCGATGTCGCCGACCTTGACGTACGGCACCATCACGCCGAGCTGGGTCGCGAGCGCGGCGCGGGTCGCTGCATCCTTGGTGGTCTCGGTCTTGATCGGCAACATCAGCGACGACTTCGCGGTCGTCAGCCCGCCCATGCCGTCATCCGCGCCACCTTCGAGGGTGTCGGGCGATGGCACGTACTGCGGATCGTTGACGCAACCGCTCGCCAGCGCGAGCCCCAGGGATAGTCCGAGGAGTTGAGTTCGCATATCAGCCTGCTCCTTGTGAAAAGCCAAACGGGTATTTCACGTTCGACGGCGAGCTCGCCGCCGGGAACTTCAAGCCCATCAAGTTGCGTTGCACGCAACTCGAGACCGCGTCGTTGCTCAGCGTCGAGCCGGGCCCGGGGCCAGCGCTCTTGACCGAACCATCGGTGCCGATCGAGAACTTCATGACGAGCTTGCCGCCGAGGCCGGGCGACTTCTGCAGCTCGCGCGTGTAGCACGCACGGAACAAGCCCTGGCGTGCGCGCACGACCTTGTAGATCTGCTCGGCGGTCAACCCACCGTCCGCGTCGCTCGGGCCGGCCATCGCGACTTGCACGGGGCGAGCGCCGGTGCCGCCGCAGTTCGGGCCGGTACACGTTCCGCCGGCGCGCTGCTGGCCGGTGTCGATCTTGCCCTTGCCACGCACGATGTCGTTGTCGGAGAAGCCGTTGCCGCCGGTGCCTTTGCCCATGCTGCCCTTGGTCGTGCCGGTGCACGACATACCGGGCAAGCACACGCCGACACCGGAGCCGTGCGTATCGCCATGGCCGAGCGTGCCGTCGCGATGCGGGCCCTCGAGACCGCCGAATTGGCCGAGGTCCATGTCCTTCTGCAGCATCTGATCGAGCTGGCGGCGGTTCTTGTCTTCGAGCAGCGCGACCGGCGGCGCGACCGGCTTGTTCTTCGCGGCAGGATCGCGATAGCGCTCTTTGTCGCCTTTGCCGCCGGCGGCGCCTTCATCGCCCTTGGTCGCGGCGTGCGAGACCTTCGGCGTCT
>CAZDGY010000346.1:0-6730 GCA_964504685.1 uncultured Kofleriaceae bacterium
CGACTTGGATCGGCGCCTCGCGATTGACCTTGTAGTCGCCGGTCGCGAACCCGACATAGCCTTCGCCGAAATCGGCGCAGAGCTCGCGGTACTTCTCTTCGGTGAGTGCACGCAGCGGCGTCGTGTAGATCGCGCGCTGGTTGCGGCCGAGCGCGGCGTGCAGCGCAGCCTTCGCGATCAGCGTCTTGCCGGTGCCGGTCGGTACGGTGACGAGCAGGCTCTTACCCGCGAACACCGCGGTGATCGCACGCTCTTGGACCGGATACGGTTCTAGGCCGCGGCTCCACAGGAACTTGTCGTAGAACGAAAGCTCGAGATCGCCGTCGCTCGCCACGCGGTTGTGTACCACTTAGCGCGTGACTACGGATCCGCGGTGACCGCGCGGGTGGCGGCGATCCCGACGACCATCGCGACGACGAACACGATCGTGCCGGTCGCACCGGACGGCAGGCTCGTGAGCGCAGGTCCTGGACAGTAGCCGGACAGTCCCCATCCGATGCCGAACAACACCGAGCCACCGACGAGCCGCAGATCGATCGCGGTGACGGTCGGCCAGTGAAAGCGCGAGTCGAACACCGGCGCCTGGCGCGCGCGGGCGAGTCGCACGAACGCTGCGTAGACCGCGATCCCGCCGCCCATCACGAACGCGAGACTCGGATCCCAATGATGCGCGACCGAGAGAAAGCCGATGACCTTGGCGGGCTCGGTCATCCCGGACACCACGAGGCCGAGCGCGAACAGCGCGCCGGCAGCGAATGCGACCGCGATCGCCTTCAAACCGCCCTCGCGATCGCGACCGTGAGCATGCCGGCGGCCATGAACGACAGCACGGCGACGAGCGAACGCGGCGAGCCCCGACCGAGCCCGCAGATGCCATGGCCGCTCGTGCAGCCGTTCGCGAGCGTGGTGCCGACCCCGACCGCGAGGCCGGCGATCGCGAGGCCCGGGAGGTCGCGAGATGTGGCACCGATCGCTCCCGGCGCGAACACCGCGACGAACGCGCCGACCGCGATCAAGCCGGCGAGAAACGGCAGGCGAAACGCGCGTGGGCTCGCGGTGCTATCGGGGGCGCCGCGGTCCAACGCATGACCGACGATGCCCGAGATGCCGGCGATTCGTCCGTGCGCGACGAGCGCGAGCCCCGCTGCAGCGCCGATCATCAGGCCGCCGATCAGCGCGCGGCCAAAGCTCCATAGCATGCGTCCAATATAACGGATACGCGACTGTTGTCGATAGTCAGTCAGTGCTGAGACGCGAGCAGCGCCTTGGCGTTCGCGACGATCTCGTCGTAGGTCGAATGCCAATGCCGGGCGACGATGTCATGGAGCTCGGCCTTGGCCTGCGCGGTGTGGCCGAGCGCGAGGAGCTCTTGTGCTTCTTGTAGCCGGAGCGTTGGATTGGTCTGGTCGACGAGCACCGCCTGGTGGCGGAACGGTTGTGCCTCGGCGAGTCGGCCGAGCTTCGCATAGACCGTCGCGACCGCGACGTAGCCCGCGCTCGAGTACGGATCGCGATCGATCTGCGATGACAAATACCGCCACGCCTCGGTGCGGTCACCATCGCGCAGCAACAGCTCGCCGAGATCGCGGTCGATCGTGGCATCGCCGAGGTCGAGCTCGCGGCCGCGGTCGGCCCAGTGTTTCGCGCGGGTGACCGCGTCGGTGTGAGCGCTACCACGGCTCTGGAGCGCGAGCTGCGTGCAGTCGTCGAACATGTGGCGAAGCTCGGCAGCTACGACCGACCGTGCGACCGGCGGTCCGGGCGCATCGAACGCTGCCTCGTAGTGGCCGAGCGCATCGCCGAAGCGCGACTCCGCGTCCGCGATCTCGCCGGCCAAGATGTGAAGGTCGCGCGTGCCGACCCGCTGAACGAGCGGCTCGAGCGCGCCGTCGGCCCATGCGGTCAGACCGTATTGCCGCGCCGCGCCGATCATCGCGAGCTGATCGTCGACGTCGTCGCCGGCGAGCTCCGACGCGCGTTGCAGCGTCGCAAACAACTCGGCGCGATCGCGCGCTGCGACCGGCACCATCGCCATGACGTGGGCAAAGCTCTTGCCGGCGAGCACGCGCTCGCTCCACGTGTGCCACAGCAGCTGCCAGCCGGCTTCGTTCGATGTCGCGGTCCTATAGACCTGCGCCACCTGGTCGAGCGGCGGCGGAAACGCGTCGAGATCCGGGTTCGACATCAGGTCGACGATGCGTTCGCCCGCGCGCTGGTTCTGACCGGCCCACAGCCACTCCTGAGCGGCACGGGCGCGCGCTACGTTGTGGTACGGGCCGACCGCGATCGCCTCCCACGCCGCCGCGATTTGCTCGTGCGGCACTCGCGCGTAGTTCGTCATCAGCTCGACGACCGCGCGTCGTGCCTCGATCGCGCGTTCGTCGATCGACTGAAGGGCGTCGAGCGCGACGTGGGTCGAGGCGTTGCCATTCGCGGCTGCGTACGCGGCGGACCGCAGCGTCCACAACGTTCCGAGCATGCTGTCGCGCGGGATCGCCGCGGGCCGCGCGTTCGGTGTTGGGTTGTCGCGACTATCGAGCACGTAGGCGACGACCGGATCGCCGCCCAGTGGTGCGAACGCCGAGCCCAGATCGCGATCGCGTTCGACGCTATGCACCGACCGCGCGATGCCTTGGCTGGCGAGCGCGACGTCGCCGCGCGAGATGCCGCCGTGCTGGGCGAGAGCCAGGAATGCGTTGACGATCGCTTCCGCGTCGTTGCCGGCCGCGAGGCTCGCGATCAGCTCGCGCTGGAGTTGTCGCCAGGCCGGCGTCCCGATCGGCACGGCCGCGAGCCGCGTGGTCCAATATGCCACCGCATGCTCGGGGAGCTCGATCGCGACCTCCGACGGCGGGCCGACGTTCGCCCAGGCGACCGCATCCGCGATCGGCGTCGGCGTGAAGCTCGCGACGATGTCTACGCCGCGAACGCGTGCGCCGCTCGGGCCGCCGGCGGTCCAGTCGACAGCGACGACCGTGCGCGCATCGCCATCGGTGATCGCGGTCAACCGGGTTTGGTCGTCGAACCGCAGCACGTATTCGACGCGAGCGACGCCGTCGATCGTCGCGGACAACGCAACCTCGTGCGGACCGCGCGCGGTGACGTCGAACCACCTCGCCCAATGCGCGGGCTCGGCGATCCAGATCGGAAACGAGCCGAGCTCGAGCGCGATATCGTCATCGCCAACCTCACGCGTGACGTCGAGCCCGAGCTCGAGATAGCGCCGCGTCCAGCGCGCGCCGTCGAACGCTGCGGTCTCGGCGAGGAGATATGGCGTCGTCGCACGCCAGCCGAAGTGATGAGCCGAGTCGAGCGCGATCTCGCGATCACCCCAGCGATAGACGCCGGCCGGCAGCGCATCGTGGGCCCGTTGCAGCAGCGCTCGCGCCGCGGCATCGATCGTATGCGGGCCGGCGCCGTTCGTGCGCAGCTGCGAGCGCACGGTGTCGCTATCGTCGCCGAGCAGGCCTGGAACGAATCCGCTCAGATCGTCGAAGCCGTTGGTCACCGGTTGCGACAGGTGCTTCAGCCCGTAGACGGGTAGGTTCACGATGTCCTCGCCGCCACGGATGTGGAACTCGAAGTTCTCGTCGTGCGCCATCAAGCCGCTGCGGACAAGCTGGAGTTGGAACCGACCGTCTTCCAGACCGATCGGTTGGGTCTGCGGTCCCCATGCCTCGCCGAGCTCGAGCGACGGCCTGTCGGGCGATGCGGTGAGGGTCAAGCCGGTGTCGAGCCTGCCGTCGAGCTCGAGCCCGCGAATCGCGCGCACCCTCGTGTCCCAGCGCGCCTGGTCGCGTTCCGCCAGGAAAGTCTCCGCCGTAGGCGGCACGAGTGGCCGGCGGACGATCTCGGTGTCGCCGAGATCGATCGGGGCCGGCACCGCGCTTGTCCACCCCACCGTCGTCGGAATCGTCGCGGGCATCGCGTATGCGGCCCACGTCGCGCCGTCGCCTTTCTTGACGCCGTATTGGGTGTACATCGCGTCGTTCTCGAGCACGAGCAGCGAGGTGTGACGCGACAGCAAGAAGTAGCGCTTGCCGAGCTCGACGATCTCGCGCCGCAGTTGCTCGTCGCGCGCGTCGCGCGGATCGGCGATGTCCGCAGTGCCGACCGCATCGGCGGCAACCGGCTCGTACTTCGTCGCGAGCAGCGCGTCGATCTGACGCTGGGCCCACAGCCGCGGCAGATAGCCCGCGTTCGGAGTCGGCGCTGCGAGTGCGATGCGCTGCGACCACGGCTGACCATCGCGGGTACCGGTGACGACCACCGCAGCGGGCGCCGCCTTGCCGGTCAGCTTCGCGACGAGCTCGAGTTGCTCGCCATCGGCTAGTTGCGGCGACCTAACGAATGCGGTCGACGCTACGTCGCTACCATCGCTCGCGACGAGCTTCGCGACCAACCCGGTGATCCGCGACGTTCGCAGCGCCGCGACGAGATCGAGTGCGCGCCAATCGAGATCATCCGCGAGATCGATCGTCGTCGCGTAGCCACCGGTCGCCGCGGCGAGGCCGGCGAGCATCCGCGTATCGACGCCATCGCCGAGCCCGACCCCGACAAACTGCGCCTTGCCGACGAGCTTGGCGCGCAACGCATCGAGTTGGGTCGCGCCGGACGTGACCACGCCATCGCCGAGATAGATGATCGACGCGTCCTCGGGAGCGACGCCAGCGAGCAACGGCAGCGCACTGTCGAGCGCGACCGCGACATCGGTCGCACCGATCCCGCCTTCGGTGCCGAGCGCGCGGCGGAGTGCGGCGCGGTCGACGTCGCGCACCTTTTGCAGTCCGAGCTTGACGCGAGCGGCGGCGTCGAATGCGACGACCGCGACGCGATCGTCCTCGTCGAGCTCGCGCAGCAGTGCATCGACCACATCGGTCTGCGCCCCGAGTGCGAGCTTGTCGCGCGACGCGCTGACGTCATCGAGGATGACCCACGTGCGCGGGCGATACGCGGCGCGAGCGGCGCCGAGGCGATCGAACGCGAGCGGCGCGCGTACGAGCTCGAAGCGATCCTCACCGTCATTCGCGGTGCTGAACGTCACCGCGTTGCGCGGGTCGCGAACTCGCACGACCAGCTCATCGCCGATCTTCTCGGCAGCGCCGTGGTAGCGCACGATCGCATCGTCGCCATCGCGCGTGACCGCGATGCGATAGCTCGTCGACGATAGCTCGCACCGCGCGCAGCCTTTGACGCGCATCGCGATGTCGAGCTCGCCGACCGGGCGCTCGACGTCGGGCAGCGGCACGGTCAGCGTCCAATCGTCGTACAGCTTCGGCAGGCTCTGCGTGTAGGCGAGCGCGAGTCGCTTGTCCTGGTGCGCGGGCAGCGGGTAGACGCGCAGCGCGAGCCGACCGGCGCCGGCCCATTCGAGCAACGCGGGATCGACGCGGTGATAGACCAGATCCTCGTAGATCCGGCGCGCGCTCATCCGCTCGACGACCGCCGACTCCATCAACTTGCCGTCGACATACATCGCGAGCCGCTGCAGCGCCGCGTCGGGTGGAATCGCGAAGCGATAGACGCCTTCGAGGTCTTGATCGGCCTCGTTGCGGAACGTCTGATCGATCGCGACGCGCGCGACTTGATCCTCGACGACGATATCCAGCCCGAGCTTCATGATCGGCAGCGGAAACTCCACGCCCCACGGCGGGTGCGAACGCAGCCCCGGATCGCGAGCGAACAACGTGCCGTGATGGCCGATCGCACTCGGCATCTCGCGACGAACCTCGCGCGACCAACTAACGAGCTCGGACAACCGCGGTGCGGGGCCTCGCACTGGAGCGCGCCCCGCCGCGAGCACGCCTTGATCGCCGGCGTGCAACACGAGATCGCCGCTGTCGCCGATCAGCTTCACGACGCCGCGCAACACCGCCGCGATCGTCTGATCGGCTTCGGCATCGACGAAGAACTTCGTGCCGAGCACCTCGATCCGACCGCGTGCCGTGTCGACGACGAACTCGCCCTTGCCCGGTACGACATCGAGCAGAACCGCGCCGGTCACTCGGACGTGACGCGGGCCAAGGACAGCGAGCGTACTGCCCGCGCGCGCGATGTACGTCGTGCCATCGACTAGCGTGCCGGTGCCAGCTTGCGGCTCACTAGCGCTGACGATCGTTCCCGGCTGCGCGACGAAGTGCAGCGCGACGAGCGCGATCACCGCAGCGGCTGCGAGCCCGAGCCCGATCGCGAGCAACGGCGTGCGCAGCTTGGCGCGGACGGCCGGCATCGTCGGGCCAACCGCGTGGTTTGCGAGCAACGCTTCGCGAATCCGCACGCGAGCGGCGTCGGACATCCGCGGCGGCGCTCCGCCGCCTTCAAGCAAGCTCGAGACGTTGTGCTCGAGCACATCGGTTTCGGGTTTCATACAGCCTCCGAGAGATGGCTCGACAGCGCGGCAAAGGTGTCGCGGAAGGCGCGACGCGCGCGAGCGAGCAGCGATTTGGTGGCATCGACCGAGATCCCGAGCTCGCGAGCGAGCGTCTCGAGGGTCTCGCCATCGACGTATTTCCGAGTCAGCGCGGTGCGGTACTGCTCGGGCAGGTTCGCGATCGCCATGTGGACGAGGTCGCGGGTCTCGGCGCGCTCGAGCACTTCGCCCGGCAACGGCCGCTCCGCCATCGCCGCGAACGTCTGCGCGAGGGTCGCGTCGATTCGCTGCCACGCCTCGCGCAGCTCCTCGCCGCGATGGTGGGCGCGCAAGTGATCGCGAATGACATTGCGCGACAGC
>CAZDGY010000347.1:0-6704 GCA_964504685.1 uncultured Kofleriaceae bacterium
GGACGATGCACCCACCGGCTCGGACGCCCCCAACTCGAACCTGACATGCCGAGTCGGCGCAGGTCTGATCGGCTCCGACGAAGGCCAGGTCGGTCTCAGCACCGGCGGCGGGACGAAGACCGCGCTGGCGTGTCTCACCACCGATCGGATCATCGGTGTCGCGCTGTACATGAGCCAACAGCCGGTGAA
Organism: uncultured Kofleriaceae bacterium; assembly: GCA_964504685.1. Taxonomy (GTDB): domain Bacteria; phylum Myxococcota_A; class Polyangia; order Haliangiales; family Haliangiaceae; genus JABFXX01. The sequence continues at coordinate 190 of CAZDGY010000347.1, forward strand.
CGGCGGCGACACCGACTCCGCGCAGGGGATCCGGATCGCGTGCGCGCCGATCACGATCGATCACAGCGGCGGACACACCGGCGCGGTGTACACGATGGACGTGGTCGGCTTCGGTGGCTCGGGTTTCACGCCGGCCGCGCTCACCGGCCTCGCCGAATGCGCAGATGGCGAAGCGGTCACCGGCCTGCAGGTCTATGGTAGTCACTACGGCAACTTGTTCTTGAGCGCGACGATCTACTGCACCGGCGTCGACGTCACCGGCCAGTCGACGACGACCACCGCCGTTCCGATCGCCGGCTCGGGCGCAGACACGATGAATCCATCGCAGGTCAGCTGCCCAAAGAACGATCAGATCGTGACGCTCGTCCCCGACACTGGCGCCGGGCTCGATTCGGTCGAAGTATTTTGCGCGCCGACGAAGTGCAACTGACCGCGCGTCACTCGCAGCACGTGGCGTCGCACGCGTGCCAGTTGCTGCAGGTCGCGTCGGGCCGGCCTGGACACTCGTCTTGCTCGAAGCTGCCGCACTGCGCTCGGTCGTCGAGCGTACAGTCGGCGCGGCAATTCGTCGGCATCGGCGGCGGCGGTGGAACGAGTCGCGCGTATCTCGCGTTGTAGATGTGCACCGCTTCAGCTCGCTTGGTCGTCGCGACATGGCCCATCACGAGCCCGAGCGCGAACGAGGTCAGCGCGAGCCCGACGCCGACACCGATCACCGCGTCGCGCGTACCGTGGTCATCGATCGGCGCGCCCGCGGCGATCGAGCCGATCGGCAGCACGACAAAGCCGGTCATGAGCGCGCCATATGCCTTGATGTAACTCGAGCATTCGCGCATGAGCGCCTCAGCCTCGGGTACGCCGGTGACGGCGCGCTGATAAGCCTCGCCGCAGTTCCAGCCGTCGATCGTGATGCCGCCTTTTTCGTAGGCGCCGTGGCGGCCCGAGCTGACCCACTCGATCGGCATCGGCTCGATCGGGACCAGTGCTCCACCGCACGCAGCGAAGCAGACGAACGCCATGCCGGTGCGCTGCACCGCTCGATCATCGCAGAACGCTCGCTTCGCATCGGGGGCAATGTGGGTTGAAAGCGCCGATCCATCGCGCCACCGGACCCGATCCGTACCCGATGCAGAATCGTGGGTTCGACTACGATGGGTACGGTGAAATCACGGATCTTACTGGCGTCGTGTGGTGCTCTCGCGGCGTGCACGAGCCCTCCGCCGACCTGCGGTTCCGATGATCTCGACTGCTTGATGGCACACCTCGAGCTCGACGATGCCACCGGCAACGCCGTGCCACTGACCTATGTCGATGCGACGGCTGTGAGCACGCTAGTCGCGGCGACGAGCACGTCGCCGAAGGCACCGTCGATAACCTCCGAGCCGGTGTCGCTGCCGTTCTTGCTCGGCTCGCTGATCTTTGACGACACCGCGTTCACCGACATCCTCGATGTGAGCTTCGCGGATCCCAACGGCTGCCAGCCGATGCTCGCGTTCACGCTGACCAAGAGCGGCGCGCGCAGCTCGCATACCGGATGCTTCCCTGGCCTGCACGACCACAAGATGGCGGGCACGATCAGCGGCAGCATCGGGTTTGCCGCGAGCCTGCCGACCGGCGCGACGTTCGGGGTAGAGACAGTGCTGGTGGCGAGCACGGATTGCGCTTCGATCGACGATCCCGCGACGTTGGTGACGCTCGCGACCGCGGTGACGAACACCCCGCTCACGATTAACGTGTCGATCTCGCCACCCCAATCGAGCGGCGGCGGCGACGCCGGTGGTGGCAGCGATACCTGTCCCGGCGGAATCCTCGTGTCGACGCTCGAATGCGATCCGATCGGCAGCGGTGGCCAGAGCTCGTATTGCTTGACCGCCGCCGAGTACATGCAGGCGACCGGAGGGTTGCCTCTGCCGGCGACGTGCGCGGCGAGCGGCACGACCGGTTGCGAGGGCGCGGCCCCCGCTGGCGGCGCTGTCCTGATCGATCCGTGTTGCCCGGGCCTGACCTGTCGCGTGACCTCGACGTGCGGCGACTCGAGCGGCGCGACCGGCGGCACCTGCCTGCCGTAGCTGCAATCTCGGGGAACCGATCGCGCGAACCACTGTCGAAGTGGTGAACGCGGACCGCTCCGCGTAGCGAGGAGCAGTCATGCGTAACACCAGCGCGCTGGTGATCGGGATCCTATTGTCTGCGTCCGCCGCTGCGCACGCGACGAACGGCGATACCACGACCGAAGGCCGGCTCGTGACCCGCGAGCACGGCAAGACGATCGACGTGCCGCTCGCGCACACCGACGTTCATATTCGCGTCGACGGCTTTCTCGCCGACGCGACCGTGACTCAGCACTTTCGCAACCCGTACCCGACGAAGATCGAGGCGGTCTACCTGTTCCCGTTACCCGATGACGCCGCGGTCACCGAGCTGACGATCACGAACGGCACGCACGTTATCCACGGCACGATCCAACCGCGCGCGGCCGCCAAGCAGATCTATGAGGCGGCGCGCAGCAAAGGGCTCGTCGCCGCGTTGCTCACCGAAGAACGGCCGAACCTATTCACCCAGTCGATCGCGAACCTCGAGCCCGCCGCCGAGATCGACGTCACGCTGCGCTACGTCGAGCGGCTGCCGTATGCCGACGGCGGCTACGAGCTCGTATTTCCGATGGTCGTCGGGCCGCGCTACTTGCCCGCCGCCGCCAAGGACACCACGATCCAAGCGCCGGTGCTGCCGCCCGGTGTGCGCAGCTCCCATGACATCAGCTTGAGCGTCGAGCTCGATGCGGGCGTGCCGATCGAGGGCGTGAGCTCGCCGTCACATCAGCTCGCGCTCGTGCGGCCGGGGCCGTCGCGTGCATCGATCCAGCTGGCGCCTGGTGACACGATTCCGAACAAAGACTTCGTGCTGCGCTATCGCGTCGCCGGCGAAGTGCCGCGGTTCGGCGTGCTCGGTTATCGCGATGGCGGCGAAGGCAGCTTCTTGCTCGTCGCTCAGCCGCCGGTAGCGCCAGCTGCCGACGCGATCACGCCGCGCGAGCTCGTGTTCGTGCTCGATACGTCGTCGTCGATGCGCGGCGCGCCGCTCGCGAAGGCCAAGCAAGTGATCGGCGATGCGCTGCGCAAGCTGCGCCCCGACGATACGTTTCAGATCGTGCGGTTCGCGGATCACGCGAGCGCGCTCGGTGCGGCACCGATCGCCAACAAGCCGCAGAACGTCGCGTTGACGTTCGATTGGCTCGCGAAGCTCGACGCGAACGGCGGCACCGAGATGACCACCGGAATCGCCGCCGCGCTCGCAGTGCCGCACGATCCGGCGCGGTTGCGCATCGTGGCGTTTCTCACCGACGGCTACGTCGGCAACGAAGACGAGGTGCTCGCGACCGTGAGCGCGAAGCTCGGCGCGGCGCGGCTGTTCAGCTTTGGCGTCGGCTCCGCGGTCAATCGCTACCTGCTCGACGAGCTCGCGGTGGTCGGGCGCGGCGACGCCCAATACGTGCGCCCCGACGAGGATACGGCGCGCGCGGTGGCGGCGTTCGTGCGCCGGATCGATGCGCCGGTACTGACCGATCTCCGCGTCGACTGGGGCGGGCTCGCAGTGCGCGATGCGACGCCAAACGCGTTGCCCGATCTGTTCGCCGGCCAGCCACTCGTTGTCTCGGGGCACTACGATCGTGGCGGCACCGCGACCGTCACCGTGCACGGCATGCTCGGCGGCCGCGCCGTGACGTTCGACGTCCCGGTGACGCTGCCCGAACGCGATGTCGCGCGGCCTGCGATCGCGACGGTGTGGGCGCGCCAACGCATCACCGAGCTCTCGCGCCGGCTGATCCGTAGAGCCGATCCGGCCGTGGTCAAGCAGGTCACCGAGCTCGCGCTCGCGCAGCACTTGCTAACGCCGTACACCGCGTTCGTCGCGGTCGATGCGACGCGGGTGACCAGCGGTGGAACGGCGACGACCGTCGCGGTGCCGGTCGAGGTTCCGGATCGCATCGCAGAGGCGAACGGCGGTAGCTTCGGCGTCAGCGGGTATGGCATCGGCGGCGGCATGCTGGGCGTGGTCAGCGGTGGCAGCTACGGCACGATCGCCCGAGGCGAGATCATCGCCGCTGGCCGCAGTGCCGGCATGTTGAGTCGCGTCGCCACGCCGCTGATGGTCATTGTCGATGGCCAACCGGTCTCGGTCGGCAGTCTCGACACGAATATGATCCGTCGCTACCTGCGCCGGCGGTTCGAAGCGATCCACGAGTGCTACCAACACGCGCTGGTCGCGCGGCCCACACTCTTCGGTGTCGTGACCGCGCACTTCACGATCGCGGCCGACGGCCACGTCGTCAGTGGAACCGTCGATGGCATCGACGACAGCGCGCTCACGAGCTGCATCGCCGGGGTGATCTCGGAGATCAAGTTCCCGGTCGTGCCCGATGGCGGCCTCGTGCAAGTGAACTACCCGTTTACGTTGCAGCCTCCGAAGCCCGACCCCCAGTGGTCGAAAGACGAGTCGGATGCCGTGATGAATCTCATCGAGAGGCAACCGTGATGATCACGCGTTCGTGTGCTGTGCTCGCGTTCGTTGCGTGTAGCGCGCCGGCAGATCCACCACCGGTCGAATCGCGACCGGCTGCGGCGCCATCGCCATCCTCGGTGTTGCGCCCCGCTCCTGGAGTCGATCTCGCCGGACCGATCGCGCCACCGACCGAGCCGCCCGTCGCGCCGGCATCGACTGCGGTACTCGACTTCGCCGCCGATCGCGCGGTCGTCCCGGTCGCGGTTCCGACGCCGCCGCGGGGTGGCGCCGTGGCGTTTCGGTTCGCCGATGATCGCCGCGCGTGGGTCGCTCGCATTCCGGAAGCCGAGCAGTTGCCGGCGGTCGCGTTCGGCAACGACAAGGTCTACGTCTCCGGCGGGTTTAACTCGACCACGTTCTACGCGCTCGACGCGACGACCGGTCACATCGACTGGACGAACGGCGAGCTGTCCGACCCGGGGCCGACCGCGGCGGTCTACGACGATGGGCGCGTCGTGTTCAACACCGAGAGTTGCACGTTGTTCGCGCTCGACGCCAAGACCGGCAAGACGTTGTGGCGGCGCTATATCGGCACGCAGACGTTGTCACAGACCGCGGTTGCCGATGGCCTCGTGTTCGCCGCGCATCCGAGCGGTGACTCGCAAGACTTGTCCGCGTACGCGGTCAAGACCGGCGAGCCGATGTGGTCGAGCTGGGTCGGCAGCGAGCTGCTCGCCGCGCCAGTGATCGCGGGCGATTCGGTCTACGTCTCGACCGTCGGCGGTTGGACGTTTCGGTTTCGCCGCCGCGACGGCAAGCCGGTGTGGCACAAGCCGCTGTACGCCACGACCGCCCCGTGGCTCGATGGCGATCGTTTATACGTCACGCGCCGTCACGCGGGCGGCGAGCAACAGATCGTAGTCGCGGCCGACACCGGTGACGTGATCGCGACGCACGACGCCGGGCACGACGACACGACGAGCGATGTCCCGCGCAACATCGAGCAGCCGGAAGTCGTGTGGGCATTCGAAGGCTCGCGCCCGGTCATTGATCACGGCGTGCGTTACGTCGCGATGGCGGGCGAGCTCGCAGCCACCGATGCGGCAACTGGCGCGCAACGCTGGCGTCGCCGCTATCAAGCGAAGGGCGATCCACGCTCGCTCGGATCGGTTGCGCTCGCCGGCCCGCAAGTCGTCGTGTCGACCCGCGACGGGCAGTTGTTCGGGCTCGACGTCGACACCGGTTACACCCTGTGGTCGTACTCGATCGGCCATCACGTCATCGCCGAGCCGATCGTCGCCCATGGCTGGGTCTACGCCACCACCGACGATGGTTACGTCATCGCTCTCGAAGTGGGTGACCAGACCCTCGACGGCTGGCACATGTTCGGCGGCAACCCCGCGCACGATGGCCCGGTGAGCGCGCCGAGCTAGGTTCACGATACCGATCGCGCCACCGCTGCGCGCTTCTCGCGCCGATCAGTGATGTGACTTGTCACCGCACTGTATCGCGTTGCTCGCATCTGCGTGCGCGCGACCCGGCACGTCAGCGGGGGGGGGCCGGATGGCAACTCCGACGTCGCGTCGACCGCGGATGCCGTAACTGGTGAATCGATCGACACCCTTGGTGCCGCGTTCGATGAGACCGTGCTGGCACGGATGGCGACCGCGAACATCCCGGGCCTCGCGCTCGCGGTCGTGCGCGGCGATCACATCGTGCTCGCGCGTGGCTACGGCATCGCCGACTACGCGACCGGCGCGACGGTCTCGCCCGATACGCTGTTCGGCATCGCGTCGTTGTCGAAGACGGTCACCGCGACCGCGATGATGCAACAGGTCGAGGCGGGCGCGATCGGGCTCGACGACGATGTGGATGCAGCACTCGCGTTCACCGCCCGCGATCCCCGCTTTCCCAATGTCGCGATCACCCCGCGCATGCTGCTGTCGCATACGGCGAGCCTGCACGACTCGCCGATCCTGTACGACTACGTCACCACCGGCAGCGACTCGCCGATC
>CAZDGY010000348.1:0-6690 GCA_964504685.1 uncultured Kofleriaceae bacterium
CCGCATGGCCCAAGACTTTTCGATGCGCTACATGCTCGTCGACGGCCAGGGCAACTTCGGCTCGGTCGACGGCGATCCGCCGGCTGCGTATCGCTACACCGAGTGTCGGATGGCGAAGATCGCGGGCGAGATGCTCGCGGATATCGACAAAGAGACGGTCGATTGGCAGCCGAACTACGACGACAAGGAGCTCGAGCCGACGGTCCTACCAAACCGCGTGCCGAATCTCTTGGTCAACGGCGCGACCGGCATCGCGGTCGGTATGGCGACGAACATCCCGCCGCACAACGTCGGCGAGATCATCTTGGGCGTGCTCGCGATGATCGCGAACCCGCAGATCTCCGACGACGAGCTGCTCGCGATCGTCCCCGGGCCGGACTTTCCGACCGGCGGCGTGATCCAGGGCCGGGTCGGCATCATGTCGGCATTCAAGACCGGGCGCGGCTCGATCTCGGTTCGCGGCGTCGCCCACACCGAAGAGATTCGCAAAGATCGCCAGGCGATCGTCGTGACCGAGCTGCCGTTCATGGTCAACAAGTCGCGGTGGATCGAGGCCTGCGCCGAGATGGTCCGCGACAAGAAGCTCGAAGGCATCTCCGACATTCGCGACGAAACGGCGCGCCAAGGTATTCGCGTCGTGTTCGAGCTCAAGCGCGATGCCTCCGATCAGGTCGTGCTCGCGAACTTGATGAAGTTCACGTCGCTGCAGTCGTCGTTCTCGATCAACATGCTCGCGATCGTCGACGGTCGCCCGGTGTTGCTGTCGTTACGCCGCGCGCTGCAAGTCTTCATCGACCACCGCCGCGAGGTCGTCACTCGCCGCACGCTGTTCGATCTGCGCGAAGCGCGCAACCGGCGCGAGATCGTCGAGGGCTTGGGCCTCGCGGTCATCAACATCGATCGCGTGATCGAGATCATCCGGACCTCGAAGGACACCGACCAGGCCAAGGATCGCTTGATCGCGGAGCCGCTCGGCGGGCTCGCCGGATTCTTGGAGCGCGCCGGCCGCCCGGCCGACGAGGTCGCCGCCGCGACCGCGCGCAAGACGGTTACGCTGTCGGTCCGTCAGGCCCAGGCGATCCTCGAGATGCGGCTCGGCCGACTGACCGGCCTCGAGCGCGACAAGCTCGAAGCTGAATACAAAGAGCTGTGGGCGACCACCGACTACCTCGAAGGCCTGCTCGCCGACGACAAGAAGCTGATGGCGTGCATCGTCGACGAGCTCAACGCCGTGCGCACCGAGTTCGGCGACGAGCGCCGCACGAAGATCGTCGAAGCCGAAGGCGAGATCCTGACCGAGGAGCTGATCGACCAAGAAGACATGGTCGTCACCCGCACCCGGCTCGGCTATATCAAGCGCACGAAGCTGCGCGAGTATAAGGCGCAAGGGCGCGGCGGCCGTGGCATCACCGGTGCGACCTCGACCGAGGGTGACTTCGTCGCCGACATGTTCGCGGCGTCGACCCACGACCACCTGCTGCTGTTCACCGACAAGGGCCGCGTTTACCACAAGAAGGTCTACGAGCTGCCGGAGGGTGCGCGCACCGCGAAGGGCCGCGCGATCGTCAACGTGCTCGCGCTGCAAGACGCCGAGCAGGTCGTCGCGATGCTGCCGTTCGCGGAGTTCAACGAAGCCACGTTCGTGTTCTTCGCGACCCAATCGGGCACGGTCAAGAAGACCGAGCTGTCGGCGTTCGAGAACGTCCGCGAGTCGGGCATTCGCGCGATCACGATCGAAGACGGCGACCGACTGGTCGGCGCCGCGCTCGTCACCAAGGCCGACGACGTGCTGCTGACCTCGGCCAAGGGCTTCGCGGTCCGGTTCACCGAAGAGCGCGTCCGCGCGATGGGGCGCAACGCGGCCGGTGTGCGCGGCATCTCGCTGCGCGACGGCGATCGCCTGGTCGGCATGTGCACGTTCGCGCGAGAGACCGACGCGACGCTGATCACGATGTGCGAGCGCGGCTACGGCAAGCGCACGTCGCTGAGCGATTACCCGACGAAGAATCGCGGCGGCAAGGGCGTCATCACGATCAAGACGACCGCGCGCAACGGCAACGTGTCCGGGGTGCGGATCGTGACCGAGGACGATCACCTGATCCTTATCTCGGATCGCGGCAAGCTGATCCGGATCCGGGTCAAGGACATCCCGATCCAAGGCCGCGCGACTCAAGGCGTACGCGTCATGCGCGTGGATGACGGCGAGCACGTCGCCGCGATCGAGCGGCTCGCCGAGCCCGCCGACGAGAGCGGCATCGCCGAAGCCGCGCCGATCGAGGCGGTCGACGACTCCGACACGATTCCGAACGAATCGATGGAGGACGACGCCGAAGACGACGATGACGCCGACGACGACGCGCCGGACGATGACTCCGAGCCGGCGGAATAATCGTGTCGATCAAGCGCAGCCAAGAGATCTTCGAACGCGCGAAGCAGGTCATCCCCGGCGGCGTCAACTCGCCGGTTCGCGCGTGCCGGTCGGTCGGCGCCGACCCGGTGTTCATCGCGCAAGGCGATGGCTCGACGGTCACCGACGCCGACGGCAACAACTACATCGACCTGATCGGCAGCTGGGGCCCGCTGATCCTCGGCCACAGCCATCCCGAGATCCTCGACGCGATCCGCGAGGCGATGGGCTCGGGCACGACGTTCGGTGCGCCGACCGAGGTCGAAGTCGAGTTCGCCGAAACCCTGCGCGCCGCCTATCCGTCGATGCAGATGGTGCGCGCGGTGTCGTCCGGCACCGAAGCGACGATGAGCGCGCTGCGCCTCGCCCGCGGGTTCACCGGCCGCGCGAAGATCATCAAAGCCGATGGCGGCTACCATGGCCACGCCGATTGCTTGCTCGTCGCCGCCGGCTCGGGCGCCGCGACGCTCGGCATCCCCGGCTCCGCTGGCGTGCCCGAAGGCGCAGCCCAAGACACGATCGTCGTGCCGTACAACGACTTGCCTTCGGTCGAGCGCGCGCTCGCCGGCCGAGACGTCGCCGCGATCATCATCGAGCCGGTCGCCGGCAACATGGGCCTCGTCGTGCCGGCCGCGGGCTATCTCGACGGCCTGCGCACGCTGTGCACCAAGTACGGCACACTGCTGATCTTCGACGAGGTCATGACCGGGTTCCGCGTCGCGTTCGGCGGCGCCCAGCAGCTCTACGGGATCACTCCCGATCTGACGACGATCGGCAAGGTGATCGGCGGCGGCTTGCCGGCCGCAGCGTTCGGCGGCCGCGCCGACGTCATGCAGAAGCTCGCGCCGCTGGGGCCGGTCTATCAAGCCGGTACGCTCAGCGGCAACCCGCTCGCGATGTCGGCGGGCAAGAAGGCGATGGAGATCCTCGCTCGCCCGCGCACCTACGAGCGGCTCGAGCAACTCGGCGCCCGGCTCGGCGACGGCTTGGCGGCCGCGGCCCGCGATGCGAAGGTCCCGGCGGTGGTCAACCGCGTCGGCTCGATGCTGACCCTGTTCTTCGCCAAGGGCCCGATCACCGACTACGCGACTGCGAAGACAAGCGATACCGCTCGGTTCGCGACGTTCTTCCGCGGCATGCGGGAGCGCGGCGTGTTCCTGCCGCCTTCGCAGTTCGAGGCGATGTTCGTCTCGCTCGCCCACACCGACGACGATATCGATCAGGTGATCGCCGCGGCGCGCGCTGCCGTCGTTGATTGACCGCTCCGCCGTTCGGCGGCGCTGCCGCCGGCGTCAGGCCGCCGGCGCCGTCGATTGACGCTGCAATTCGGGCGTGTTACGCACGCGCCCACTCGTGACGGCGGTCCCTTCCCATCGCGGCGAAATGTCGCAGGTTTCATTGATGGGAACCCCGCATCAAAACGACGTGCCCGGCACCACGAGCGCAGACCCCGCGAGCAAGCGAACGAAGGGCCTGTATGGCGCGCTCGCCGCGAGCTCGGTCGGCCTGGAGTTCGGCGTCGCGGTCGTGATCGGTGCGCTGTTCGGCAACTGGCTAGACGGCCGGTTCGACACTGCGCCGTGGCTGCTGATCGCCTTCACGATCATCGGCTTCGTCGCCGGCTTGCGCGCGGTGATGCGCGCGGTCGCCAAGATGAATCGCGGTGCCGAGTGATGGCGCCGAGCATCGTCCGCATCGAGCGGTTGAACTACGTGATCGGCGGCATCGTCGTGCTCGTCGCCGCGGTGACGCAGCCGCAATCGGTCGGGCTCGGTGTCGCGATCGGCGTCGGGCTCACTTGCCTCAACTTCTTTGTGCTGCGCCGGCTGGTCGTCAAGTGGACCGCCGACGCCGCCGCCGGCAAGACCGCGGCCGCACCATTCCTGATGATGCCGAAGATGATCTTGTTGATGGGAGCGGTCGTCGCATCGCTCGCATTTCTACCGATCGATCCGGTCGCGTTCATCGTCGGTTATTCGATCTTCATCCTCTCGATCATGATCGAGACCCTATCCAGCATGATGCGCACGCCGCCAAGAGCTGCTCCGACCGAGGAAGACCATGGGTGAACACGGCACCTGGTTCGATTACCTGAACCGGTTCTCGTGGTGGCACGACGCCAACGCGAGTCTCAAACATCTGCTCGGCCGACCAGGCGATGCCCCGATCATCGGCATGAGCGCATGGTCGCTCACGCATGTGCTCGTCACGATCCTCGTGCTGATGTTCGTGGTGTGGGGCAGCCTCGCGTTCTTCCGCGGCACGCATACGGCGGACAAGGGCCTGGTGCCACCGCGCAAGATGAACCTGCGCAACTTCTTCGAGTACGTCGCCGAGAGCGTCTACGGCATGGTCGAAGGTGCGCTCGGCAAGGATAACGCCGCGCGGTTCTTCCCGCTGATCGGCGCGCTGTTTCTGTTCATCCTGTTCGGCAACCTGATCGGGCTCATCCCGGGCTTCATCTCGCCCGACGACACGCTCAAGACCAACGTCGGCCTCGCGCTGTTCGTGTTCGTGCTGACCCACTTCTATGGCTTCAAGGAGCACGGGATCGGCTACCTGAAGCACTTCCTCGGCCCGTCGATCTGGCTCGCGCCGTTGATGCTGCCGATCGAGCTGGTCAGCCACCTCGCGCGCCCGCTGTCGCTGTCGATGCGATTGATGGGCAACATGCTCGCCGACCACAAGGTCGTGTTTGCGTTCTTCGCGCTGATCCCGCTGGTCGTGCCGCTACCGTTCATGCTGCTCGGCCTGCTCGTCTGCTTCATCCAAGCGCTCGTGTTCTGCACGCTGACGATGGTTTATCTGTCGATGGCGGTCTCACACGCCGAGCACTGAAATCGCACCTTCCTGGCTTTACCCAGCATCCAAACCACGTTAAGTAAGCGCCGCGCGACCAAGGAGAGTCTTATGAACCGTACCGTCAAGATCCTCAGCTCTGTTGCCACCGTCCTCGTCATCCTCGGCTTCTCGTCCCTCGCGTTCGCGCAGGGCGCGGATGCCGCTGCGGTCAAGCAGCAAGGGTTGGCCTCGAACTACGGCATGATCGCGATGGCCGCTGGCCTCGCGATCGGCATCGCCGCCCTCGGTGGTGGCATCGGCCAAGGCCGCGCCGCCGCCGCCGCGCTCGATGGCATCGCTCGCAACCCGGGCGCCGCGGGCAAGATCAGCGGTCCGATGATTCTCGGCCTCGCGCTGATCGAGTCGCTCGTGATCTACGCGCTCATCATCGCGTTCATCCTGTCGGGTAAGGTCGGCGGATAATCAACCTCGTCGCGCGACGTGGAAGTGAAGCGGCCCGCCTCGGGCCGTTTTGCGTTTTCGGAGGGTGTGTGGGACGCTTCTCCGGCATGGCGGAGGAGCACAAGCCTGACACCCTCGACATCGAGGGGAAGTCGACGCTCGAGATCCTCGCGCAGATCGACTTGTTCAGCGGCCTCGGCCAGGGCCACCTGCGCCGCGTCGTCGATATCGGCGTCGAAGAGGTCTACAAGTCGTCCGCGACGATCATCTCCGAGGGCGAGGCCGGCGATAAGTTCTATTTGATCGTCGAAGGCGCGGTCCGGATCAGCCGGATCGTCCCCGGCATGGGCGAGGAGGCACTCGCCGTGCTCCGCCCGGGCAATTACTTCGGCGAGATGTCGCTGATCGACGAGGCGCCGCGCTCGGCCACCGCGGTGTGCCACGAGCGCTGCCGGCTGTTCGTGATCAACCGGCGCGATCTCGAAGATCTGCTGTTCGTCGATCGCGATCTCGCCTACGAGTTGCTGTGGAACTGGGTGCGGACGTTGTCGCGCCGGTTGCGTGCGACCAACGACAAGATGACGTTCCTCGCGACGACGTCGAAGTTCTAGATGAAGCTCGCGGCGTGTGTGCTCGTGCTCGCAGCAACCGCCGCGTCGGCGGAGCCGCTGCCCCCCGGCTCGCTTAGCCTTGCGGGCGGCATGTTCAGCGGCACCGGCGCTGACGCCGATCCGCTCGGCTTTGGCTATCGCATCGGCGCGATGGCGGCGTGGCAACCGATCAGCACGGAGCGGCGTTGGGGCTGGGCGGTGCGATGGTCGACGCTGTTTGGCCGGATGTGGGACGCGAGCGCGGCGAAGGTGTCGTCGGGCCTACTGACCGTCGACATGGATCTCACCGTCGGCCTGCGGTTTCGGCCGTGGTCCACGCCGAGCCGGTACCTCACCGCGCGCGTCGGCGGCATGCTGCTGCGGGCGAACGAGCCGATTCCACCGAAAGAGCAACGCGCGTTTCTCGGCGGGGTCGGCAGCGTCGGGCTC
>CAZDGY010000349.1:0-6685 GCA_964504685.1 uncultured Kofleriaceae bacterium
GCCACGGTTGATCGAGAAGAACACGATGATGTCGCGCCTGACCGGCGGGATCGGCGGCCGCGGACCGGGCGAGACGAAGCTCGAGGTCAACCGCCGGCGCGCGCGCGACCGCATCCACTTGCTCGAGCGTCGGCTCGATCAGCTCGCCGCCGATCGTCGGCTGCGCCGCAAAGCGCGCAATCGCAGCGATGCCGCGGTCGTCTCGATCGTCGGCTACACGAACGCGGGCAAGTCGACGCTCGTCAATTCGCTCACCGACAGCGCGACGATCGCCGCCGATCAGCTGTTCGCGACGCTCGAGCCGGTCAGCCGGCGGCTCAAATTTCCGCACGAGCAGCCGCGCCGCGTCGATGCGAACGGCTGGGACGCCGGCCCGGCGCGCGAAGTGATCGTCACCGACACCGTCGGCTTCATCCGCGATCTGCCCGAGGAGCTGCTCGCCGCGTTTCGCGCGACGCTCGAAGACATGGCGGATGCCGATGTGCTGGTTCAGGTCGTCGACGCCAGCGATCCGGATCGCGATCAGCAGATTCGCGCGGTCGAAGGAATCCTCGTCGACCTCGAGCTCGGCGAGAAGCCGCGGATCCTCGTGTGGAACAAAGCAGATCGGCTCGACGCCGTCGACGCCGAGCACCTCGAGCGTCACGGCGGCGGGTTCGTCGTGTCGGCACTCGATCGCCAGACGTTCGGCCCGCTATTGCTCGCGATCGAGCGCGGCTTGGCAGCCCGCGGCAAGGATGCGCCGGTCGCGCGGCCCTCGTCGCCTCAGCTCACGAGCTGAGCGCGCTTGCGCACGAACCCGGCCGCGATGCCGACGAGCACGATCGCGCCGCCGAGCACCGCATGCGCGGGTGGCTGCTCGCCGAACGCGATCCACGTGATCAACGACGCGCCGATCGGTTCGCCGAGCACCGCGAGCGCGACGACATGCGCCGGCGTCGTTCGCACCGCGGCGTTGAGCAGGCTATGGCCGACGAACGATGCGGCTACCGCGGCGCCCGCACTCGCGACGTACGAATGAGCCGGTAGCGACAACAGCGGAGCGCCGGTCGCGAGCGCAGCGACGACGAGCGCGACCGCCGCGATCGCGTTGACCGCGCCGAGATACGGCATCAACGGCAGGCTCGAGCTCATCCGCCGGCCGACGACGAGGTACGCCGCGCCGCTCGCCGCGCCGAGCAAGGCCAGGCCATCTCCTGCGATCGTATCGCCACCGACGCTCCAATCGCCGCCGGCGAGCACCGCGCAGCCGCCCGCGGCGATCGCCATGCCGAGCCATTCACGCGGTAACACGCGATCGCCGAGCACCGCGCCGAACAGCGCCGCCACCACCGGGTTAGTGCACACGAGCGCGACCGACGCCGCGGTCGAGGTCATGCCGAGCGACGCGATCCACGTACCGAAATGGATCGCGAGCAGCGCGCCGGCGAGCACGACGAGCCAGCGATCGCGTGGGGCGAGCGCGCGCAACGTGCCGAGCTCGCGTCGGCCAGCGACCAGCAACAGCAGAGCGGCGATGGCGGCGCGGAGGGCGGCGATCGCGGCGGCGGGGGCCGGCTTGGCCCAGCGCGCGAACGGAGCGCCGGTCGAGATCGCGGCGATCGCGATGAGGAGCTTCAGCATCCCGCGGCGGGCTCAGTGCTCGCCGGGCCGCCGCGCCTTGAACTCTTCGGTCGTATTCACGTGCGGGAACGGGTCGGTCGGGACCGCGACGCCGAGCGCCTTGCACAGCGGCGCCCAGCCATCGCCGGGCTTCCACTCGACGAGCCGGTCGCGCGGCGCGGTCGCTCGCACGTTCGCATTCCACTTGTCGAACGCGGCCATCGCAACCGCGGGATCGCGCGATGACGTGAATCGCGAGGTGATCGCCGCCGCGACCATCGCTCCCATCGGCGTGCCGGGGTCGGCTGGGTTCGCGAAGATCGTCTCGCTCGCGCTCTTCCACCACGATGCGGCGTCGCGGGTCGACAGCAAGATGACAGCGTCAGGGAACGCGGTCGCGAGCTCGGGCCAGAACGACGCCGACGGCCAATCGACCGTCGCAGCGAAGCCATCGAATAGCGCCGGCCAGGCGACCGGCTCGCCGCGACCGGCCGCGGTCCATTGCGCGAAGTGCGCCGGATGGCTGAACACTTCGACCATGTGATAGCAGGGCGCACCGAGCAAGCGCTCGAGCGCGAGCTTCAACGACATCGTTCCCGTCCGGCCGAGACCGGCACCGACCACGCGCAACGTCACGACGTTGGATTGCCTTGATCGTCGAGCACGGTGAGCGCGATCGCCATCGCCTTACGGGCGCGAGCGACCATCGCTTCGTCGGTCTTGATCTTCTGGTACGCGCGCAACACTTGCTCTTGATAGCTCGCGTTCTCTTGCTCGAGGCCTTCGATCTCTTTGCGCAGGTCGGCGATCCGTTGGTCGCGCTCCGCGATCGCGGCGGCGTGGGTCCGGAGGTCGGCGTTGCGATCGGCGATCGTCTGGACCGCCGACGACAGCTCGCCCTCGGCGCGCTTGAGGCCGTCGCGCGTCGTCGATAGACCGCGGCGGAGCTCGTCGCGCTCGGAGGTGATGTCGGCGACCGCCTTGCCGTGCTCGGCCGCGAGCGCCTTGGTCGCCTGGGCGTGCTCGGCGTCTTTCGCGCTGACGATGCGCGTGTGCTCGGCGTCTTTCGCTGCGATCGCGCGCGCGTGCTCGGCTTCGAGCGCGGACGTCACGCCGCCGTGCTCGGCGTCCTTCGCTGCGAGCTCGGCATGGTGCGCTGCTGCGGCGTCCTCGAGCGCCTGCGCGTGGGCCGCGAGCGCGGCGTCGTGCTCGCGCTGGTGGCGAGTCGCGGCGTCGTCGGCTGCGCGCTTGGCCGCGGCGAGCTGGCCACGCAGCTCGCTCGCCTCGCGGTCGGCCGCTTCCCGGGTCGCGGCGAGCTCGGACTCGCGGCGCGCCTCGGCGTCGGCAAGCGTCGCGGTATGACCGGCGGCGGCGCGCTCTGCCTCGTCGGCGAGCTGATCGCGCTCGGCGTGTGCGGCAGCGAGGTCTTGACGATGCGCTTCACCCGCGGTCGTCAGCTGCTGGCGATGCGTCTCGGTCAGCGTCGCGACTTCTTGGCGATGGCTGGTCGTCGCACTGGAGAGCGCCTGCTGATGCGCGTCGGTCGCCGCGGCGAGCTCGGCGCGGTGGGTCTCGATCAGCTCGGCGGCGCGCTGCTCGTACTCTCGCTTCGCGCTCGTCAGCTTGACGTCGTTCGCCGCTGCGGAGCGGTCGAGGTCACCGCGCAGATCGGCGATCGCGGCGGCTTGGGCCTGATCGGCGGCGGTGCGGATGTCGTTGTGGATCCGCTCCTTCTCGGCGAGCTCGGCTTGGTACTTCGCTTCGAGCTCGTCGAGCGCGGCCATGTGACTCGCACCGGCCGCGGTGACCGCTTCTTCGTGCTCCGCGTGCGCTTGGGCGAGCGCACCCTTCAAGCGCTCGACTTCGCTGCCGAGATCATTGCGCAACTTGACGTTCTGCGTGGTCAGCTCGCGCTCGGTCTTCGACAGCGCGATGTCGTGCTCGGCCTTGGCGGCCTTCTTTGCGCTCGCGGCGGCTTCGATCAACGCGTCGGCCTGCGCGACCGCGAGCTCGTCGCGCAACGCGGCGAGCGCGGCTTCACGTGCGGCCTGCTGCTCACCTCGGATCGCCGCGAGATCGGCGGCGTGGCGCGCGATCAGCTGCTCGCGTTCGACCCGCAATGCGCGCTCGGCCTCGGACGCGCTCGACGCGCGATTCGCCCGCTCGGCGGCGAGGTCACGCTCGAGCTGGGCCCGCGCGGTCTCGGCGTCGTTGGCGACCCGCGTTCGCTCCTCGAACTGTTGTTGCAGTGCCGCGAGCTGAGCGGCCGCCGCGCGTTGCGCAGCCTCGAGCGCCGAGTGCCTGCTCGTGGTCTCGCTCAGTCGCTGCTCGAGCTCGCCGTGCTTCGAGTCGGCACCGGCCTTCGCTCCCTGGAGTTGCGAAACCTGGTCGCGCAGCTCCGCGATCGCGCCATCGCGATCGGCGAGCGCTTCTTTGGCGACGCGCAGCTCCTTGTCCTTCGACAGGATCGACTCGCGCAGGTTGAGGAACTCGCGCTCGCGGCCAGGGCCCTTTGCACCGGATTCAGCGGCGGTGCGCGCGCGGTCGAGCTCGGCTTTGAGCTGAGCGATCTGGCGCTCGAGCTCGCCGATCTTGCGCAGGGCGCGCCGGTCGTAGACCCCGGACTGCTCGCTCTCGGCGTCTTGGGCGACGGCTTCGAGGCCGAGATCGATCGCGGGGTGCGATCCCGAGCCATGCGAGCCAGGGCGCGGCGCCGGTTCGGCTGCTGCGAGCTCGGTCGCCGCGATCTCGGCGGGCGCGGCGATCGGCGGCACCGGCTGCGCCGACGTGATCACCGGCTCGCTCGCGCGGACCGGCGGGGGCGACGGCGGCGTCGTCGGCGGGCGCGAGTGGATCTGCGCGGCCTCGGCCGCAGGCTCTTCGTCGACCTCGACCGGCAGATCGTCGTCGAGCGACATGATCTCGTCGTCGTCGATCGGGATCGCCGGCTGCGACTCGAGCCGGATGCTACCGCTCGCGCCAGGGACGCGCGTCGCGATCGCGCTGCGCGACTCGAACTCTTCGACCGGATCGTCCTCGGGCTCGGGCGCGCCGCCGTCGTGGACCGGCTCGGGCACCGGGCCGTCGGGCTCGTCCGACGTGGCCATCAGGCTGTCGTGGACCGGCTCGGGTACCGGATCGGGAATCGCGCCGACCGGCTCGGGGATCGCACCTTCGTCTGCGAGCGTGCCACCGAGCTCGTCGCCGAGCAGCGCTGCGAACGCGGCGTCGGTCTCCGCTTCGACCACCGAGTCGACCTTGATGCCATCGGCAGGGCCCACCGTGTCGCCCTCGGAAGCGAACTCGCCGTGCTCTTCGCCAACCGTCTCGTCGACGATCATCGCGCCGCCGAGGTCGAGCGAGATATCGTCCTCGATCGGAATCGATAACTCGTCGTCGACGAGCGGATCGCCGAGCTCGATCAGGCCATCGATCTTGCCGACCACGACTTCGAGCGCGGCGCCGCGCTTGTCGAGATAGTCGTCGGCGTGGACCTTGAGCCCGCGATGCTTCGAGAAGCTCTCGGCCGACATCGACGAGGTCACCAGCATGACCGGCACCTTGGCGAGCGGGCCTTTGCGCGACTTCTGAAAGACGCGGAACCCCGCCTTATCAGGCTCTTCGACGCTGATGATGATCAGCGCGGGCGGATCGGCCGACGCGATCGCGATCGCCTTGTCGGGATCGGGCTCGGCCGTGACGTCGACCCGGTAGCGACCGAGCTGCTCGTGCAGGGTCGCAGTGAAAGCGGGATCGGCATCGATGAGCAGAACGCGGCGGTTCATTCCCCTGCGGCGATCATAGCCGTATCCCGCGCCGTGGGACCACAACCGGCCCGCAAAACGCGCCTATAGATGCGTACCTACAGGCGCGCCGACGCGACGAGGCGCAATAGCTCGTCCTCGGACATCCCGGGCGCGCTGAACGTGTATCCGACGTGGTTGTCGTCGACATAGACCACGACCAGCTTGCCATCCAGCTCGCCGACGTGGAGCGTTCGACTGCCGACCGTAACTTCGTCGCCACCGAGATCATCGCGACTGACGCCGCGGACGATGAACACGGTCAATGCGAGCTCGTCGCCGGTCTCGTAACGGACCATGGCGGCGTCGTGACCCTCGAGCTCGGCGAGCCGGCTGCCGACGAGTCGGACGGTCGGATCGGCGAACAGCGGAGCCTCGATCGACGGCGCGAAGTTCTGGCGCAACCACACGCTGGTGCTCGCTCCCTGGACTTCGAGCGGCAGCGCACGGGCCTGGACGCGGACCGCATCGCGGGTGACCGCACCGACGTCGTCGCTCGCGGGCTTGACCGCCGCGAACACGACGAGCGCGGCGGCTGCTGCTGCGATCGAGCCGGCGGGCAAGATCCATCGGGTCATCCGCTTGCGGCTGGCCTGCT
This sequence comes from uncultured Kofleriaceae bacterium, assembly GCA_964504685.1. GTDB lineage: Bacteria > Myxococcota_A > Polyangia > Haliangiales > Haliangiaceae > JABFXX01. Next base: position 6,004 of record CAZDGY010000349.1, read on the forward strand.
CGTCGGCGCGATCCGCAGCGTCGAACGCCCGCGACAGCTTGAGCTTCAATAGATCTGGTGCCGGCGGAGCCGCGAGGGCGCGTGCGATCATCTCGGCCTCGGCGCGTTCGCCGTCGAGATGCGCGCGACACGCGGCGCAGGTCGTCAGGTGGGTCTCGAGCTCGTGGCGTTCTTCCCCGGCGAGCTCGTCGTCGAGGTAGGCCATCGAGAGCGTGTCGATACTTTCGCAGACGGTCATCGCGAACCTTCTCGGGCGCGGGCGGCGCGGTACTTCTCGAGGTCGATCGTCTTGTTGGCTTGGCGCTCGGTATCCGGCTTCGCGTAGCCCTCCTGGACCGCGAAATCGCGCAGCGCGGCAGCGAGCAGCTTGCGACCGCGGAACAGCCGGCTCATCACCGTGCCGACCGGGCAGCTCATGATGTCCGCGATCTCTTTGTACGACAGGCCCTGCATGTCGCACAGAATGACCGCGGTGCGGAAGTCGTCGGGCAGACCATCGAGCGCGCGCTGGACGTCGTCGGACACGCTGCTCTGGATCAGCGCCCGCTCGGGCGATTGCTTGTCGTTGGCGTCGGCGTGAACCAGCACGCCGTCGGTCGCGCTCTGCTCGGCGGTCGCGGCATCGAGCACCTCGCGGCTGCGCTTGCGCCGCTGATACTCGTTGATGAACGTGTTGGTCACG
>CAZDGY010000350.1:0-6659 GCA_964504685.1 uncultured Kofleriaceae bacterium
CGTCGCTGGCGCCGGATCCCGCCGAGGCGTCGCGGTGACCGCCCCAGTCGGGTGCGGTGGCGAAACCACCGTCGGGCCCGGCGCGGCTGCCACGGTCGCGGCCTCTGGCGTCGTCGGAGCGACGGTAGGCGCTACCGCACCTGGCGGCGGACTCGTCGTCGCCGTCGGCGCAACCTCGTCGAGTTTCGGCGTGACCGGCTGCGGCGCCGCCGGCGGTGTCGCGGAAGGCTTAGGCGTCGTGGCGGCCAGCGAGCTCGCGGCCGGAGCCGTCGGCCGCACGACAACGTAGAGTCCGAGACCGACCGCGAGTGATACGCCCGCGGCCGCTGCGATCACCGCGACCTTGCGGTTGCGCTTCGAGCCCTGCGGCGCGGTCAGCGCTTCGACGCTGCGGCGCTTGCCGGAGCGCGACGCCCCGTTGCTGCCGGAAGGCGCATACGCGTTCGCCGCCAGCTCGCTCGAACCGACGTCGCTGGGCAGCACATCGGCGAGCCAGTCCGCGACCGCGCGCGGATTCGACGCGAGCACGCCGCGGGTGACCAACGTCAGCAGCGCGCGATGAAGCTCCCACGCGGACGGACGATCGTCGGGATTCGGCGCCATCGCGGCGAGCACGATCATCTCGAGGTCCGGCGGATAGCCGTTCACGAGCTCACTCGGACGGGGGAAGGCGCCTTCGACACGCGCGGCAAACAGCTCGCCTTCGGTCTGCCCGCGAAACGGACGCCGTCCGATCGTAGCCTCGTAGAGACAGACCCCGAACGCGTAGATGTCGGCGCGCGAATCAACCGGATGCGAGCGCAGTTGCTCCGGCGCCATGTATGCGATCTTGCCCTTGATCGATCCCGCGTTCGTGGTCGACAGGCTGCCGCGTGCCTTCGCGACTCCAAAGTCGAAGATCTTCGCGTTGCCGTCGAACGAGATGATGATGTTCTGCGGACTGACGTCGCGATGCACGATGTTGAGCGGGTTGCCGTCCGGATCGCTCGCGTTGTGAGCGTGTGCGAGGCCGGCCGCGACCCCCGCCATCAGATACGCGATGTGCCCGTACTCTCCTCGCTGCTCGGGCAGACGCTGGAGCAACAGCGCGAGCGTCGGCCCGTGGATGTACTCCATCGCGATGAACGGCAGGCCGTCGACTTGGTCGACCTCGAAGATCTGGACGACGTTCGAGTGATTCAGGTTTGCGGCGAGCCGGGCCTCGTCGAGGAACATGTCGATGAACGTCTCGTCGTTCTTGAGGTCGGCTCGGATCCGCTTGACCACGACCTGCTTATCGAAGCCACCGATGCCGCGTAGCCGCGCCAGAAACACGTCCGCCATCCCGCCCGACCCGAGCTGGCGTACCACGGTGTATTTGCTCGAGAGCTGGATCACCTTTGTCGTTCCGGACTAGGAACTCTCTATTCTATCAGCTCGCCAATGGTCGAACCGCACTGTCATCGGAGTGTTACGGGTTATGGACAGGTCCACTCCACGCGGGTCGGGATCTGCGTCGGGGTCGTCGACGTCGTGCCGTTGCCGATCTGGCCATGCGAGTTGTCACCCCAGCACCAGATCGCGCCGTCGGTGGTCACTGCACACGTGTGATCGCCGCCGGCGGACAGGAGTTGGACCTCGAGCAGCGCGGCCTGGGTCGGCGAGCTGATCGCGGTGGCCGAGCCCGTGATGCCGGCTTGGCCGAGCGTGTTGTCACCGAGCACTTGCAACGTTCCGTCGGTTTGCGGCAGGAAGATCGTCTCGGCGGTCCCGCCGCCGTACGCGGTGGTCGCGCTCGCGACGCGTGTCGCCTTCAACACGTTGTCAGTGAGATCGGTGCCGAAGATCCCGGTGTCGGCATTGCCCCAGCACCACAGCCCGCCATCCCGCGTGACCACGCATGCGGTCTCGTCATCCATGACGAGCTGCGAAGCGTCGGAGATGCCGGTGACGTTGATCGGCGCGAAGCTCTCAGCGGTCCCGCCGTTGCCGAGCTCTCCGAGCGAGTTCGATCCGAAGCACCAGACCGAGTTCTCGTCCTTGAGCACGCACGTGTACTCGTCGCCCGCCTGGACCTGAACGGGCCCGTCGAATACGACCTTGAGCGGTCCAGGCACGTCGTCGAACACCGCCGGATCCTGGCCCGACTGACCGCCTTGCGCGCCGGTCTGATTCTCGCCCCAACAGTAGAGGTTGTCGTCCATGCCGATGGCGCAGTTGTGCTCGCCACCGGCGGTGATCTGCTTGGCGGTGAACGGTACCGTCGGATTACACGTCGGCATCGACGGTTGCGACACGCTCGCGGTGTAGCCGATCACCTCGAGCGGCTTGGTGGAGCTCGCCGGCGGCGAGGCCCCACACTGACCGAGCTGTAGCGAATCGTTGCCGCCCCAGCACCACACGGTGTTGTCGTCGATCAAGGCGCAGCTGTGAACCTCGGCGGCGCTGATCTGAGTCACGAGGTGACCGCTCGGTAGCCGCAGCACTTGCGAAGGCGTCGTTTGATCGCCGTTGCTCGACGCGAGCTCGCCGACGTCGTTGAGCCCCCAACACCACACGGTGCCGTCGGTGCGAAGCACGCATGTGTGGCTCGTACCGGTTGCGATCGCGGAGACGCATGACTTGCCCGTAGCGACGCACTGATTCGCGACGCCGCCGGTCGCATCGTCGGGGTAGCGCAGGCCGGTGTCGCTGCTGTCGTCGCACGTCGGATCGACGAACGCGCATTGCCCGTTCGGCTCGCATACGCCTTGCGCGCCTTCATCCTCGACGCAGTCGGCATTGGACAGACAGGTGTAGTCCGGCTGCGCCGTGCAAGCAGCCACCGCACCGAGCGCGAGTGCCAGAAAGCCAAGTTTGCGGTTCATACTCAGAACCTCCCGCCGACGTTGACGACCGCGCCGCCCGGCACGAGCCCGGGAACGATCGCCTGTAGGCGCTCGTGCGGCTTGCGGCCGGCGACCGCGACGAACCGCCAGATCGCGAGCCCGGCGAACACCGCGCCGCCCGCGAACACCGCGACCCCGACCTGCTGCTTCTCTCGCGCACCGTCGACGGTAGTGTCGTAGTTGCTGTATGGCTGCTTGCTCGCCGCGTCGCTCATCTCGCTATCGCCGAGCCCAAAGTAGGTACCGCCGCCGACCAAGCCCACGATGCCGATCAGGGCCAGTGTGTCGCCGAGCGGATCGAGGATCCATGGCCGCGGCTCGGCCGCGGGCTTCGGAGGCTTCGGCACCGGCGTCGCGGTTCCGGTGGCGGCGCTGCTGCCGGCGCCTGCCCCACTGCCACCCGACTTTGTCACATCGGGCTTGGTCGCCTCGTCAACCGCCTTCTGCTGCGCGGCGATCGCCGCCTCGCATTGCGTGATGAAGTTGTCGGCGGCGGTGGCGCCGTTGGCCGACGCCGTCCGCGCGAACGCCCGGTAGGTGAGGATCGCGCTTCGACAATCGCCGGACAGCCGCTGAGTCTGCGCGATCGCCCACAGCGTGTCCGGCTTGGGATCCGCCTCGTAGGCTTTCTTGTACTCGGCGAGTGCAGTCGGCCAGTCCTGCACGTTGTACGCGCGCAGTGCCTTGTCGGTGTGTTCTTGCGCCTCGTCCGCGTGGACGGTCGCAGGGATCGAGAGCGCGGCGGCAACTAGGATCGTGTAATGGATTTTCATTGGGGTGGTACCGGTGAGTCGCTGTCCCATCGCGTGGGCTTCGCTGGCTGAGGGGGGGCTGGTGACGTTGGCGCCGCGACCGTCGGTGCGATCGCCGTCGGCGCTGGGCGCGTAGGCCGCGTCGAGCTCGGCGCGGCGGGACGCCGGATCGCGGCTGGCCGGTTCGCGAACGACGGCTGCGGATGTGCGGGCGCGGCGGCGACTGGCGACGGCGCGGCCACCACAGGAGGAGCCTCGGCCTGCGATGGCCCGGGCGCGACGGGCGCGGGTGCGGACGGCGCGGCGACAGTCGGCGCGGCTGCGGACGGCGCGGCGACACTCGGCGGGGGTGCGGACGGCGCGGCGACACTCGGCGCGGCGACACTCGGGCCACCAATCGTCGGCGGTTCGCCGCTGCGGCGCAGGCCGAGCCACAGCGCGATCGCGATGACGACGACCGCCGGCGCAACCCACACCGCGATCAGCTTCGCGCGTCCCGGCCGCACGACGGTCACGATCGGCGCTTCGGCGGGCTGCGTATCGCCGACCGCGGTCGATTGGTCGCCGTTGCTCCGCGCGCGACCCTCGAACGAAAACGGGTCGAGGCTCTGCCCCGAAGGCGTGAACGACGGCAACTCGACCGTGTTACGCGACGAGAATACAGCGCGACGTTCCGCGGTCGTACGCGCGCCGGTATCGCGGACGGCTTTGCGCCTCGCGGCGAGCTCGTCGCGAAAGCTGCTCGCGATCCACTCGCCGACTTCGCGTCGTGTGCCGTTCGCACCGCACGCATCGGCGGCAGCGCGCAGCGCGTCTTCCATCTCGCGCGCGCTCTGGAATCGCTTGTCGGGATCGCGCTCGAGCGCCCGCAGACAGACCGCATCGAGCGCCGGCGGCGGCTCGAGCCCGATCTCGCTCGGATTGGGAATATCGAGGTGCAGGATGTTGCTCATCGTCGCGGCATCGTTGTCGGCGACGAACAGCTTCCGCCCGGTCAGTGCCGACCACAGCATCGCGCCGGCGGAGAAGATATCGGCCCGGCGATCGACGGGCGCCGAGCGGATCTGCTCGGGCGACATGTACGCGATCTTGCCTTTGAGCTGGCCAGGGCGCGTCGTCGTGATCCGCGAGCTCGCGCGCGCGATGCCGAAGTCGGTAATCCGCGCTGCGCCGTCGACGCCGATCAACACGTTCTGCGGTGAGACATCGCGGTGGACCAAGCTGAGCGGATTGCCGTCGTCGTCGGTAAGCGTGTGCGCGCTGTCGAGCCCGGCCAGCGCGTCGAGCACGATCGACACGAGCAAGTGCGGTGGCCGGTGGTTCGGCGATTTCTTGAGCAGCGCCGACAGCGAGCAGCCCTCGACGTACTCCATCGCGACGTACAGCACGCTGTCGTGCTGACCGAGGTCGACGATCGGTACGACGTTCGGGTGATGCAACCGCGCGGCGATCTTCGCTTCGTCGAGCAGCATCTGGATGAACCCGATGTCCTCCGACAGATGCGGGTGCAACACCTTCACTGCACACATCCGCTGAAAGCCGTGATCGCCGGCGTTGCGCGCGAGGTAGACGGTCGCCATGCCCCCGGTGCCGAGCTTGCCGAGGATCTCGTACCGACCGAGCATCACTGGCACGCTGCCCGGCTGATCGCGCAACTCCCCCACGTTGCCACGCTCGCATACCAGGCCCGCGCCCTGCCATCGGGGTTCCCCCGGATTCATGGGGTCAGGGAAATCCCGCGCGATCATCCCCGACGCAACAGTCCCGCGCTGATCGCATAAGCCACGAGCTCGGCGCGAGTCCGGCACCCGAGCTTGTCGGCGATACGCGCGCGATGCGTCTCGATCGTCTTGACACTGATGTGCAGCTGCTCCGCGATCTCGCGCTGGGTGTGGCCGAGCACGATCAGCTCGAATACCTGGCGCTCGCGATCGCTCAGGATGTCGAGCCGGGTCGTCACCGTGACCGGCTCCGGGCCGTCGACGTCGCGCGCGAACATGGGCTGGGGTCGCGTCGGTCGCGCCGCTCGCGGCACGAGCGCGACGTCGATGACCTCGAGGGTCTCCGCGCCGATCGCGATGAGATCGCCGTGTGCTAGTAAGGTCGGCTCGCGGAGCCGACGCTCGTTGACGAACGTGCCGTTCACGCTCTTGAGGTCCTCGATCACCAAGCCGTCGTCGGTCTCGGTCAACCTCGCGTGCTCTCGCGAAACCAAGTCTTGTTTGAGCACGAGCTGGCACCGTGGCTCGCGGCCGATCACGAAGCCCCCACCGGTTACAGCGACGTCCTCGTGCTGGTAGCGCAGCCGGTAGCGAGTGCGCGGTCTTGAAGCCTGATCAGCCATCGTTCGCGTTGTCGACGGTTATCACGGGTCGGTGAGACGGCCGTGGGCCGATCCCGACCGGTTCGTTTCTGGGGCGTAACATCGCGGGTTCGACGTAGTCGCGGGGCTGATCACAATTCGCAGCCGTTATGGCGGCGGCGGAAACGGCGAGTCTGAAGTCCATGCCGGCCCAGGCTTGGCCGGAGTAGGCGTCGACGGTTGCGTCGCGGCGGCCTTGTCCGGATGCGCAGCCTTCGTGGCTGCGCGGCCGCTACCTCGGTTGACGAGCTTTCCGGACCCGACCGGAGCGGCCGGGGGCACTGCCGGTGCGGCGACTGCGGTTGGTGGCGCGACCGCCGCTGCTGCCGCGGTCGGCTCTGGCGCGGCCGGAGTTGGCGGAGGAGAAACCGCGACCGGCGCCGGAAGCGAGATCGCGGCCGGTTTCGTCGGCATCGCTTGGGCGATCGCGAGTAGCTTTAGCCCTTCGGCATCCTGCGGCGCGTGATCGAGCATGTTGCCGACGAGCGCGATCGCGCCGGCTCGATCGCCCGCATCGATCGCCGCACGGGCTTTGAGCTGGAACGATCGGGCCGCGATCTGATCGGCGAGATTGTTCAAGCGAATGTCGAGCGCGGCGTCGTCGATCGGGTAGCCGCGCGCCTTTGCGAGCATGCCGGCGGCATCGTCCCAGCGCTGCGCGCCGATCAACCGCTCGGT
>CAZDGY010000351.1:0-6657 GCA_964504685.1 uncultured Kofleriaceae bacterium
GCGAAAGTGTTGCAGCTGCGCTCGGTCGAGCTCGGCATGAAATACGCGGTGCCGATCCACGTGCGATCGAGTTTTTCAGACGTGCCCGGTACGTGGGTCGTCCCCGAGGAGGCTGCTATGGAGAAGGTCGTCGTTTCCGGTGTCACCGCGTCGCGCGATGAAGCGAAGATCACGGTCGAGGACTTGCCCGACACATCCGGCGTCGCGGCGAAGCTGTTCGCGCCGCTCGCCGACGCGAGCATCACGGTCGATATGATCGTGCAGAACCAAGCCTACGACGGCACGACCGACCTCACGTTCACCGTGCCGAAGGGCGACCGCAAGCGCGCGGTCGAGTTGCTCACGATCAAGGTCCCAGATCTGGTCGGCGTCGGCGGCGAACGGATCAGCTTCGACGACGACATCAGCAAGGTCTCGGTCGTCGGCGTCGGCATGCGCTCGCACGCAGGCGTCGCCAAGACCATGTTCGAGCTGCTCGCGGCCGAGAACATCAACATCCAGTTGATCTCGACCAGCGAGATCAAGATCTCGTGCGTGATCGCCCGCAAGTACGCGGAGCTCGCGGTGCGCGTGCTGCACGAGGGGTTCTCGCTCGGCAAGCCACCGAGCGAGCGCACCGGCCTTTAGTGGGCGGCTGAGAAAACCCTGTGAGCGCGGGGCGCGTTCGCCCACGCTCGCCGACTAGGCCGACGTCACTCGACGGTGGGCCGACCGGCGGCGCGTGATGTAGGCGCGCGAGACGGCGCAGGCGATCGCGAAGGCGAACGCGAAAAGGACCATTGGACGCACGTAGTCCATATCCGTCCGGTCCGCGACGAGCTCGTGTAGCTCGAGCACCACGGCTGCGGCCGCTCCGATAAGCGACAGCACCATGCCAACGGCAAGACAGACCAAGAACCCGATCGAGAGGCGCAAGTCGCTCATGCCCGAACAGCCTAGCAGGTGCTCTTCTCGGCACGCGCTCTACTTGCGCGATCGCGCAATCGGTTGCGTAGTAGTCGCTCGCGAGCTCCTCGGACGTCGCGGCCTTAGCCGGGCACGCGGGTTGCGATGTCCACCCGCGATGACCTACGACCCGTCGAAGACGCTCATCGGCTGGACCCCGCCGCCGCCGCTTCAAACCCAGCAGCCGTACCCGCCCCAATCACCGTACCCCGCGCCGCCGCCGCCAACCTACTACGCCGGCGCGTATCCCGCGTACCCGGTGCACGTGGAGGAGCCGGCCGCGACCGCGCAAGGAGCGTCGCCGGAGACGGCGCCCTCGCGACAACCACCCGTGCGACCGCTGCGCAGCGCGGTCGGCGCACCCGAGCGCGTGCGATTCATCCGGCTGACCTATCTACATCTGCTGTTCGCGATCCTCGCGTTCGCGGGGCTCGAGTATCTGCTGATGACGAACCCGGTGCTCGACGCGCGCGTCTCGCAGCCGCTCGTCCGGTTCGCGCTCGGCGCTCGGTGGAACTGGGGCATCGTGCTCGCCGCGTTCATGGCGATCTCGTGGATCGCCGATGCGTGGGCGTCGCACGCGAAGTCGAAGTTCGTGCAGTACGTCGGCTTGGTGCTTTACGTGTGCGCCGAGGCGCTGATCTTCGTGCCGCTGCTCACGCTCGTCGCGATGGAGACCCAGACGATCCTCGCGCGCGGAGGCGCCGAGCCGCACATCATCCGCGACGCTGGCCTGGTGACGGTCGGCGTGTTCGTGATGCTCACGCTGTCGGTGTTCATCTCGAAGAAGGACTTTTCGTTCTTGCGCAGCGGCTTACTGATGGCGGGCGGCGCGGCGCTGACCCTCATCTACCTGTCGATCGGCTTCGGGTTCAACCTCGGCCTCGCGTTCTCGGTCGCGATGGTGCTGTTCGCCGCCGGCTACATCCTCTATCAGACGTCGCAGGTGCTTGCGCACTATCCGCCGCGGTCACACGTCGCCGCCGCGCTCGCGCTGTTCTCGTCGGTCGCGCTGATGTTCTGGTACGTGATCCGCATCTTCATGCGGCGCAACTAGCTACCAGCGGTGCCAGCCGCGGCGAACGAACGGGCGGTGGATGTAGCGCGGGCCGACCTCGACGACCGGCGCAGCGTACGGATCGACATAGCCGTAGTCGGGGTCGACGTACTCGGGGCCGACGTAGCCGACGCCGACATCGACGCTCGGGCCGTAGTAGCGCGGGCCGTAGAACCGACCGCCGCCACCGACGTAACGACCGCCGCCACCGACGTAATGGCCGCCGCCACCGACGTAATGGCCGCCGCCGCCGACGTAGTGGCCACCGCCGCCGCCGTGACCGCCGCCGCCGTGGAAGCGGTCTGCGCTAGCGGTACCGGCCGCGAAAACAGTGGCGCCCAGGATGCCTGCGAACACGAGGTTGGTGAGCTTCATGCCGAGGGGTATTGCAGAGCGCGTGCCGTGGGGCAGGTCGAGCAACCCCGCGCGGTTACGTGACTATTAAGGGTTTTATGAAGTGGCGTAGGGTTCACGCGGGGCGTTTCGAAAGACACAGTGTAGAGTCCCCGGCGCCGTGGGCTGCACCAGCTGTAAGAGCAAGACTGGCTGCGATCATCGCAAGGGCGAGATGATGTCGTCGGTCGACCAAGCGCTCGACCAGCTCTATCCGACGCGCACCTGGGGCGAGCCCGATGATGCGCGCTCCGCCGGGATTGCACCCGACGAGCTCGCCGCGCTCGCCGACGAGATCGCGCAAGAGCTGTCCGCCGCGACGTTCGTGCGCGCCGGCGGTGACGACGAGCCGTGCGACTACATCTACGTGCTGTGCCTGGGCCGGACGCCGTGCGCGCTGCAAGTTCGCGATCACGGCGCGGCGGTTCCGATCGAGTGGTACGAGCCCGAGGCGCGGATTAGCGAGCTCTATTTGCGGCTCGTCGTCAGCCAACGAGCACGCGTCGCCGCCGCTCAGCAGATCGCGATCGACGTCAGCGCGACCCCGGATGGCTTCGTGATCACGGAGCGACCGCGAGCGGGCGTCTACGATGCGCCGCTGTTGCCGCGGCTCCAGCGACTGGTCGCGCTGCTGCCGACGTACGAGCTGCTGAGCGTCGACTTCGGCGACATCGCGCATGCACCGCCGGGATTCGCCGCGGGCGAGTGGACCGCCCTGTACGCGGGGCAGCCGGCGATCGCGAACTACTTGTTCTTCCCGCAGCCCGCAACGATGGTCGCGACGACGGTGCTCGAAAGGCGGGCGCCGTCGTGATCGACGACGAGGTGATCGAGGTGTTGCGCGAGCTGGTGACCGAGACCGGCGCGGTATCGGCGCGGATCGTCGAGAGCGATGACTCCCGCACCGGCGTACCGGCGCGCACGCTCGCGCTCGGTGGCGGCGAGTTCTTGCGCGTCGAGCTACCGACTCGCACCAGCCGCGAATTCGATCTCGACGCCGCGCTCGAGCGCACGACCCGCCAGCTCCGTGCGATCCGTCGCCGCTACGAGGTCGCGCGGCTGCCGGAGATCACGTATGCGCCCGGCGTCGTCGCGAGTGGCGAGCGAGTCAGCGACAAGATCGAGGTGTTCTTGCGAGCGCTCGCATCGATCGATCGCGCGACCAACGCATTCGTGACGCTGGGGACGAAGCTGATCGCGTCGGCGCGTCCGGCCGACGAGAACGAGGCATCGCGCTGGCAGTTTCTCGCCCGGCGCGCACTCGCCACGCATGCGCCGGGTAGCTCGCACGGCGAGATCGTCGATCCCGATGCCTACGCGATGAGCTTCTGGTACGACGCCGCGCTCGTCGTGTTGCTCGCCGAGCCGTATGCACTCGACTTCGTGCGCCATCGCTGCCGCAACGTGGCGCGCGAGCTGTCGGTGCTGCTGCCGATGCTCGATCCCGAGCCGGAAGCGCCGGCCGCGATCCGCCGGCGACCCCCCACACTTTCGTGACAGCCCGGGACTCTCGGCGAGGGACTGCGTCCGAGCCCCCATGCGCAAACAACTTCAGCTCGCGGGCGACAGTGCCTCGCGCTGGGGCGACTTCACCGAGTACTTCGCGGCGCAACGTTTCGAGACGGAGGGAGCCGAGATGAGGCTCGCCCCCGGTTGCAGCGGGGCGCGATCAGCGGCGTCCAGTGACGTTTACTTGCCGACGATGTCGCCCTTCATGCCGCCGAGCGCGCCGAGCAGATCCTTCTGCTCCTGGTCGCCGACCTTGAACTTGTCGAGCGACTTCTTGAGATCGCCGACCAGCGCGTTGAACTCGGCCTCGGTGATCTTCATGCCCTTGTGCGCGGTCGCCATGTCCTTGCCGGTGTACTTGCACGGACCGCCGGTCGCCTGGCAGACCTGATCGACGAGCAGGCCTTCGAGCTTCTTCGCGTCGGTCTTCGCGAACCGCTTGTTGATCGCCTTGTCGGCGACGACGTTGCCGAGGAAGTCATGGACGACCGCGGTGATCGCGTCCTTGCCGCCGAGGCGGTCATAGAGCGACTTCGCAGCGGGCGCCGGCGGCGGGGCGGCCTTGGCGGCCGGGCCATCCGCCATCGCGACGGTAAACGACGACACGGTGAGCGCTAGTGCGAGCAGGATTTTGTTCATGGCGCGAACCTCGCATCGCGGCTGAGCAAATGCAACGCAGGGGATCAGTCGATCGTCGTGACCAGCGACTTCAAGACGCTCGCATCGCCCTCGAGGGCGCAGCGCTGCAGGTACAGCTGCATCCCGCGCTCGCCGCCGAGCTCCTCGCCGCCGCCGGCGCGACCGGGTCCACCGTGCAACAACGAGGGCAGGGCGGTTCCCGGTCCGGGCGACTGCGACGCCATCTTCGTCGAGCCGAGGTAGAGCCGACCTGCCCATGGCGCCGCGGCGGTGACGAAGCCCGAGACCCAATCGCGATCGTCGGAGTACGCCGAGCTGACGAGGCAACCGTGCCCGAGCGCGACAAACGCAGCGGCATCGCCGGCTGCGCCCGAGTACGGCGCGACGGTGGCGACCGGCCCGAACACCTCGTGCTCGTTGAGCGCCGCGCAGGTCATCGGCGTCGCGGTCGTGCGCACGACGGGGCCGACGAAGAAACCCTGGCCGGCACGTACTCCAACCGGGGTGACTTCGCCCGTACCGCCGTAGACCGCGTCGGTTGCGGCGGCGAGTCGCGCGATGCCAGCGGTGACGTCCGCCTTTTGCTGCGCGGTCGCGAGCGGGCCCATCCGGACGTCGTCGCGCGCCGGGTCACCGACCGCAATCGCGGCGAGTCGCTCTTTCAGCGCGTCGCACACCTCGGCGAGCCGAGCTTCGGGTACGAGGACCCGGCGGATCGCAGTGCACTTCTGGCCGGTCTTCTGCGTCATGTCGCGCACGACATCGGCGAGGAACAGCGCGCCCGCTTCGCTCGACAGCTCGACATCGGGGCCGAGCACCGCGGCGTTGAGCGAGTCGGCCTCGATGTTGAGCCGCACGCCGTGCTCGACGATCTTGGCGTGCGTGCGCAGCGAGCGCGCGGTCGCGCTGCCGCCGGTAAACGCCACGACATCGCCAGCGCCGGCGTGGTCGAGCAGTCCGCCGGCCGGGCCGATCAGTAGCTGCATCACGCCGGGTGGCAGCACCTGCTCGAACACTTGGCCCAGCCGAAACGCGACGAGCGCGGTCGCGGTCGCCGGCTTCGAGATCACCGGCATGCCGGCGAGCAGCGCGCACGCGAGCTTCTCGCACGTGCCCCACGCCGGGAAGTTGAACGCGTTGATGTGGATCGCAACGCCACGCCGCCGCCCCCACACGTGTTGGCCGCCCATCCGCGCGGTGCGCCCGACTTGCAGCGGTTCGCCGTCGCCGAGCAGCGTGCGGTCGCCGAGCTTCGCGCCGAGGTCGGCGTAGTAGCCGAGCGTCGCTGCCCCGCCGTCGATGTCGAACTTCGCGTCGCCGCGCGTGTTGCCGCCGTTCGCGACCGCGAGCGCGATCAGCTCCTCGCGTGCACCGTGCATCGCCTTCGCGAGCGAGGCGAGCAACGCCCCGCGCTGGGCAAACGTCATCTGCGCGAGCTCGCGGTCGCCGGCGGAGCGCGCGTACGCGAACGCGGCAACGAGGTCGTGGCCGCCCTGGGCGACATCTGCGATGACCTCTTCAGTCGCCGGATTGACGAGCGGAAGGCGCGCGCCCGATCCCGCCGACCATCCGCCCGACAGGAAGCTCGCGAGCTGCTGCATGCGCAGGGTCTTACCAGATTTGTTATCGTCGGTCGCTTGCTGATGTCCTCACCGGTATTCAAGCGCCTGTTCTACGGGCTGCTCGCGATCGCGTTCATCGTGTTCGGCGGTGGCGTCGGCTACTACCTGATCGGCGACGGCAAGTGGTCGTTCGGCGACTGCATCTACATGACGGTCATCACGATCACGACGGTCGGTTACGACGAAGTGCTGCACGGCATGGATAAGACCGAGGGAGCCCGCGCGTTCACCATCGCTCTGCTCGTGTTCGGTACCGGCAGCATCGTGTTCTTCGCGTCGAACATCACCGCCTTCATCATCGAAGGCGACCTTCGCAACATCCTGTTCGCGTCCAAGCTCAAGAAACGGATCAAACGCATGAAAGATCACGTGGTCGTGTGTGGCGCAGGTTCGACCGGGCGCAACGTTATCGAGGAGCTGCTAGCGACTGGCGTGCCGGTGATCGCGATCGACACCCGCGAGTCCGAGCTCCGCGATATCGCCGATAAACAG
>CAZDGY010000352.1:0-6652 GCA_964504685.1 uncultured Kofleriaceae bacterium
GGTAGACGAGCCCGCTTAAAGCCGCAGAAATCAGAGATCAGAAATCAGAGTTCGGAAACCCGCGATCACCAGTGAAGTTCAGATCCACGGGTGCCATGTTCGCGCATCGGGTGCGTCACATTCGCTCGCTCCGGACTCGTCCAGCGTGCGTTTGGGGCCTCGGATATTCGGCTCCCTGCTCCCTGTTTTCTGACTTCTGATGGGTCGGCTGCCGGAGTTTTTCGGTCCTCCGCGCCACACCCACCGTGAACCTCTGGATACACCCCGTCGGCGAGTGCGATCTCCCACTTCTCGGCACCTGGGGAAACCCTGCCGAGCCCTGCCGAGTCAGATGGTGGTCGGTGTTGGTTTTTCGGGCATTTTTGTCAGAGTCCGGGCGCTGGTTCCCATCTCGCACCGGGCAAGTGTCAAAGCGTTAATGCATTCTCAACTAGTTCGATCCCCTTATCGTGGTGGCATGATGACTGCTACCAAAGGGCTTCACCGCACGCCCTCACAAGGAACGACCCGCCATGAATAAGCTGCTCAAGTCCCTCAGTCTCTTCGTCGCCATCGCGGCGCTCAGCGCGCTTGCTGGTTGCGATTTGTACTTCGGCAACAACAACAGCAGCGACAACTGGACCTACTGCGGCAGTGACGGCTTCTACCAATGTACAGGCGATAACTGTACGTGGGTCAGCCCGACCTGCCCCGCGGGAAGCGGCTCTGGTAGCTCGACCGATGGCGGTACCGGCTACGGCTGTACCTCGAACAACGATTGCTCGGCGGGCTGCTACTGCAGCGGCGGCACGTGCACCGAGGGCGGCTTCTGCACCAGCAACTCGGACTGCGGCCCGGGCTTCTTCTGCGATACCAACCGCTCGTCGTGCGAGCCCGGCTGCACCGCGGACTCGGACTGCTCGCAGGGCCAGGTTTGCGACACCAGCACCTCGACCTGCACGATGACCTGCTCGTGCACCACCGACGCGGACGCGGTCAATCAAGGCTACGGCTACTGCGACGAGACGCGCATGACCTGCGAGCCGGGCATCGACCCGAACGGTAGCTGCGCGGGCGACATCACGTGCAACACCGCGGCGCCGACGTGCCCGAGCGGCCAAGTCCCGTTGATCTACAACGGTTGCTACACCGGCAGCTGCGAAGCGATCGCCGCGTGCTCGACCCCGCCAAGCTGCAGCGCGATCAACGACGCGACCGACTGCGAAGCGCGTCAGGACTGCTCGGAAGTCGACACCGGTATCGACTGCACGAAGCCGGACGGCACTGCCTGCCACGCCGGCGACACCAACTGCACGTGCGCGAGCTACGTGTTCAACTCCTGCGCTGACAAGGCGGTCGGTGCGCGGGTGCTGATCAACTCGTCGGGCCAGATGGTCCCGCTGACCGGTAACCGCTAGCTTCCAGACTGCGGTAGTGCGACACGAGGCGGGCCCGCAAGGCCCGCTTCGTTCGTTTCGGGATGTCATCGGTTTGCGCCCCGCGCTAGGCTGCTAGCGATGGGGTTCCAGTTCGCCGAGACGATGGCCGGCACGATCGAATGGGCGAACAACCCAGGGGAGCGCCGGCCGTTCCACTTCGACATCACCGCGCACGCCGAGTCGACCCGCGAGCACCTCGCGACCGGAAGAGCGAAGATTCGCGGCGTCATCCACGCGCCTCCGCTCGCGGAGTCCGCCGATGCCGAAGGCGTTATCACGATCCGGCCGCTCGGCCAGCGCGTCATCCGCTACGAGCTTTGGTTCTACGGCGAGGATGGTCACCGTTACGAGGTCCGCGGCCAGAAGGACATCCGGTGGACGAGCCCGTTCGCAACGTTCAGCCGCCTGCCACTCGAGGTCACCGACGAGTCGAATCAGCGGGTCGCCACCTGCCTCACGCGCTTCGACATGCGACGTGATTGGTGGTCATTCCTGAGGAGTTTCCGGCCCGCCTGACCGCTCGGTCAGGTAGCGCGGTTGTCCAGCCGCTCCCACCGTTTAGTGGTAAGAAGCCTGCCGGTCAGCCATGGGACTTATCCAAAAGATCTTCGGCAGTAGGAACGAACGCGAGCTGAAGAAGCTCCAGCCGATCGTTTCCAAGATCAACGACCTCGCCGATGGGATGAAGGCCAAGAGCGACGCCGAGCTCAAGGCGATGACCCCCGAGCTCAAGCGCAAGCTCGAAAAGGGCGCGACGCTCGACGACATCCTGCCTGAGGCGTTTGCGGTCGCCCGCGAGGCCTCGGTGCGCACGCTCGGGATGCGCCACTACGACGTCCAGCTGGTCGGCGGCATGGTCCTGCACAACGGCAAGATCGCCGAGATGCGTACTGGCGAAGGCAAGACGCTGGTCGCGACCCTGCCCTGCTACTTGAACGCGCTGACCGGCAAGGGCGTCCACGTCGTGACGGTCAACGACTACCTCGCCAAGCGCGATGCCGAATGGATGGGCCGGCTGCACGGCTTCCTCGGGCTGTCGACCGGCGTCATCGTCCACGGCCTCACCGACTACGAGCGCCAGACCAACTACAACAGCGACATCACGTACGGGCAGAACAACGAGTTCGGCTTCGACTACCTGCGCGACAACATGAAGACGTCGCCGGATCGCATGGTCCAGCGCGGCCTCAACTACGCGATCGTCGACGAGGTCGACTCGATCCTGATCGACGAAGCACGCACTCCGTTGATCATCTCCGGCTCCGGCGAAGCGAGCGCGGATCTCTACGTCAAGATCGACCGCCTGATCCCGCGGCTCAAGCGCGAGGTCGACTACACGGTCGACGAGAAGGCGCACTCCGCGATGCTGACCGACGACGGCGTCGAGAAGATGGAGAAACTGCTCGGCGTCGACAACTTGTACGAAGCGACCAACATCCAGCTGGTCCACCACGTCCAGCAGGCGCTGCGCGCGCACACGCTGTACAAGCGCAACGTCAACTACCTCGTCGAAGAGGGCAAGGTGATCATCGTCGACGAGCACACCGGCCGCAAGATGCCGGGCCGGCGCTGGTCCGATGGTCTGCACCAAGCGATCGAGGCCAAAGAAGGCGTCGAGGTCGAGGAAGAGAACCAGACCGTCGCGACCGTGACGTTCCAGAACTACTTCCGCATGTACAAGAAGCTGTCGGGCATGACCGGCACCGCGGATACCGAAGCCGCGGAGTTCATGCAGATCTACAAGCTCGACGTGTCGGTCATTCCGACAAACCGGAACATCGTCCGCAAGGACATGGCCGACCTCGTCTACAAAAACGAGGCGGGAAAATTCCGCGCGGTCGCGCAAGACATCGAGGATTGCTACAAGCGCGGCCAGCCGGTGCTCGTCGGTACGGTCTCGGTCGAGAAGTCCGAGGTCGTCGCGAACATCCTCAAAGAGAAGGGGCTGCCGTTCAACGTATTGAACGCGAAGCAGCACCAGCGCGAGGCGTCGATCGTCGCGCAGGCCGGTCGCAAAAGCGCGATCACGATCGCGACGAACATGGCCGGCCGCGGCACCGACATCTTGCTCGGCGGCAACTACGAGGCGATGGCGAAGGACGCACTCGCCGAAGAGAAGGCCAAGCTCGTCGAGGAAGCCGCAAACGCGAAGCCCGCCGAGGGCGAACAGCCCGCCGACGGCGAGCCGTATCGCGGAGCGACCGAGCCGAAGTTCGATGAAGAGGCACGGCTCGTCGAGCTGACGAAGAAGTTCAAGGCCGAGTGCGAAGCCGAGCGCGAGGAAGTGCTCGCCGCCGGTGGTCTCAAGATCGTCGGCACCGAGCGCCACGAGTCGCGCCGGATCGACAACCAGCTGCGCGGTCGCGCCGGCCGCCAAGGCGATCCGGGCACGTCGCGGTTTTACCTGTCGCTGCAAGACGACCTGCTGCGGATCTTCGGTCTCGACAAGATGACCGGCTTGATGGAGCGGCTCGGCCTCGAAGAGGACGTACCGATCGAATCGCCGATGGTGTCGCGCTCGATCGAGAACGCGCAGAAGAAGGTCGAAGGTCGCAACTTCGATCAGCGCAAGAACGTCCTCGAATACGACGACGTGATGAACCAGCAGCGCAAGACGATCTATGCGCAGCGCCGGCAGGTGCTCGAGGGCCGCTATCACCCCGAGCCGAACGAAGAACAAGAGAAGCAGGGCATCGTGCCCGAGCCGGTCACGGTCAGCGGCGACTGGACGGTCGAGTCGCTGACGCCCGAGGTCGAGCCGAAGATCGAGAGCATGGTCGACTTCGTCGCGAAGCTGAAGCGCGGCGAGCTGACCGACAAGAGCGGCGCGCCGATCACCGACGATCGCCCGGGTTGGCGCGTGATGCGCGGCGAAGTCTGGCGCCAGTTCGGCACGCTGCTCGATCTCGAGAAGATCTACGACAAGTCCGAGCCGAAGGAGCTCGTCGCACTCGCAACCGCTCAGGTCTCGGCGTCGCTCGTCCAGCAGCGCGAGCGGCTCTACGACCTCGCGCACGCGCGGATGGCCGCGGTCGTCGAGCAGGTGTTGTCACCAGACATCAGCGAAGACGAGTGGGACTGGGACGAGCTCGAAGACACGCTCGAGGCGCAGTTCAACACCGAATTCGAGATCAATCACGGCACGCCAGACGAAGCGGCGGAGCAAGTGTGGCCGGTGATCGAGAAGAAGCTCGCCGAGCGCGAGAAGGAGCTGTCGCGCCCGTGGCTGATGTACTTCCTGCGCCACTTCTTCCTCGAGGAGATCGACCAGCAGTGGATCGATCACCTGAAGACGATGGAAGCGCTGCGCGAAGGCATCGGCCTGCAGGGCTACGGCCAGAAAGATCCGAAGAAGGAATACAAGAAGGCCGGCTTCACGATGTTCTCCGAGATGATGGAGCGGATCTCCGAGAACACGGTGACCAAGCTGTTCAGGGTCGCGATCAAGAACGAAGAGGCGGCGGTGCCGTCGATCGAACAGAAAGAGCGCGAGCTCACCGAGAAGGGCGTCGCCGGCAAGTCGGATGACGCCGAAGAGGCGGCCGAGCCCGGCGCGCCGAAGCGCAAGGGTGGGCAAAAAGCCCGCACCGCCGGCGACGGCGCGAAGACCGAGCCGGTCAAGCGCGACCGTCCCAAGGTCGGCCGCAACGATCCTTGTCCGTGCGGATCGGGCAAGAAGTACAAGAAGTGCCACGGCAAGGACGAAGAGGCCGCGGCCTCGGAGTGATCGCCGGCGCACTGCGTCACGACGCGAACGCGCGCGCATCGCGTTGAAATTCGGCGAATCCGGGCGGATGCTGCGCAGCACCTATGCGCATCGGCGTTCCCAAAGAGATCAAGACTCAAGAGTTTCGCGTCGGCATGACTCCAGCTGGCGTTGCCATCCTCGCCGGCCGCGGCCACACCGTGCTGATCGAGCAAGGCGCCGGCATCGGCTCGTCGATTCCGGACGACGCGTTCGTCAAAGCGGGCGCGAAGATCGTCGCGAAGCGCGAGGACGTGTGGGCCGCGGACATGGTCGTGAAGGTCAAAGAACCGATCGCGCCCGAGTTCGCGCTGATGCACAAAGATCTGCTGCTGTTCACGTACCTCCACCTCGCGGCGGCGCACGAGCTCGCCAAGGAGCTGCTCAACCGCGGCGTCAATGGCGTCGCGTACGAGACGCTCGAGCCGACGCCCGGCGATCTGCCGCTGCTGACGCCGATGAGCGCGGTCGCCGGTCGGATGTCGGTGCAAGCCGGCGCGACCTATCTCGAGCGCGAGCGCGGCGGCAAAGGCGTGCTGCTCGGCGGCGTGCCCGGCGTCAAGCGCGGTCGCGTCACGATCATCGGCGGCGGCGTGGTCGGCGCGAACGCCTGCAAGATGGCGGTCGGGCTCGGCGCGAACGTCACGGTGCTCGACGTCAACTTGAAGACGCTCGCGTATCTCGACGACATCTACGCCGGTCGGATCTCGACCCAGTACTCCGATCCGCTCAGCATCGAGAAGGCCGTGCTCGAGAGCGACCTCGTGATCGGCGCGGTGCTGATCGCCGGTGCGCGCGCGCCGCGACTGGTCACCGCGAAGATGGTCAAGGAGATGGAGCCCGGCTCGGTGATCGTCGACGTGTCGATCGATCAGGGCGGCTGCATCGAGACTGCGCGGCCGACGACCCACGACAACCCGACCTACGTCGTCGACGATGTCATCCACTACGGCGTCGCGAACATGCCGGGCGCGGTGCCGCGGACCTCGACCTACGCGCTGACCAACGCGACGATTCGCTACGTCGCGAAGCTCGCCGACCTCGGCCTCGAGAAGGCGGTCGCCGATACGCCGTACATCGTCAGCGGCATCAACACGTACAAGGGCACGGTGCCGCATCGCGCGGTCGCCGAGGCGCTCGGCGTGCCGCACACGCCGTTCAAGGCGTAGTTAGCTCGCTACGGCTTGCACCGCCGTTGTGCCACTCGCCGACCCTCCATGTCGGCGAGACTACTACGAGTCATTTCGCGAAGTTGCAAACTGTGCGATTTCGGGAACAATTGACACCAGGGGGCAGGTAAACAGGAACGAATGCAGCCGGTTCGCGAGAAACGCGTGGAGTTCGAGCGTGAGGCGCTGGCCCACACCGACGCGCTGTACGGAGCGGCCTACCGGCTGACCCGCAACCCGCGCGATGCCGAGGACCTGGTTCAGGACGCGATGCTGCGCGCCTATCGGTTCTGGGACTCGTTCCAGCGCGATTCGAACTG
>CAZDGY010000353.1:0-6647 GCA_964504685.1 uncultured Kofleriaceae bacterium
AACGCGACGGCAAGCGCATTCCGGTCGATGCCGCGGCGCGCTGGGAGATCGCACTCGAAGACGGCGACTTCCTGTTGCTCGGCAACGCCGCCGATCCGGTCCGGATCAGCGTGCGGTTCGCCGACGAAGCCGACGACAATCTCGGCGAGCGCCTGATCGCGTCGAAGTCGATCCTCGAGCTGCCGCAGATCACCGACCAGATCGAAGGCGATCCGGTCAGCGCGATGCGCGTCTACAAGGCGCTGCAGCCGCTCGGCGCCCGGCTCGAGCCGGCCGAGGTGATCGACGCGACGGTCGCGGCGACGTTCGAGCTGCTGCCGCGCGCGACCCACGTCGCGGTGTTGCTGCGGTCGGATACCGACAAAGATCGATTCGCGCTCGCGGTGTCTCGCCATCGTGGCACGAACGTGCCGAAGGCCGATCCGGTGCGAGCGAGCCGATCGGTGTTGCGCCGCGTGTTGTCCGAGCGCGCCGCCGTGCTCACCGCGAACGCGCAAGAAGAGCTCGCATCGAGTGACTCGATCATGGGCGGTCAGATCATGTCGATGATCGCGGTGCCGCTGTGGCGCGGCGACGACATCACCGGGTTGATCCAAGCCGACAATCGCTCGACCGCTGGCATGTTCACCGAGCGCGATCTGCAAGTCGCGCTGTTGCTCGGCGCGCAAGCCGCGCTCGCAATCGATAACGCGACGCTCGTCGGCCGGCTGAAGATCGCCGAGGAACGGGCGCGCGGTGAGAACGTCTACCTCAAGCGGCGCGAGACCAAGATCCAGTTCGACAACATCATCGGTGACTCGCCGGCGATGAAGGCGGTGCTATCGCAGCTCGAGCGCGTGATCGATACGCGCGCGACGGTGTGCATCGAGGGCGAGACCGGCACCGGCAAAGAGCTGATCGCCGCCGCGGTGCACTACCAGTCGCAGCGCAAGGACAAGATGTTCGTCGCGCAGAACTGCGCGGCGTTGCCCGAGAACTTGCTCGAGTCCGAGCTGTTCGGCCACAAGCGCGGCGCGTTCACGAGCGCCGACTCCGACAAGAAGGGCTTGTTCGAGATCGCCGACGGTGGCTCGCTATTTCTCGACGAGATGGGCGAGATGCCGATGGCGCTGCAGGCAAAGCTCCTGCGCGTGCTGCAGGAAGGCACGATCCGCGCGGTCGGTGCGACGACCGAGAAGCAGGTCGACGTCCGGATCTTGTGCGCGACCAATCGCGATCTGTCGGCCGAGGTCGAAGCCGGTCGGTTTCGTCAGGACTTGTACTACCGATTGATGGTGTTCCCGATCAAGCTGCCGCCGCTGCGCGAGCGGCGCGAGGACATTCCCGAGCTCGCCGCGCACTTCTTGAAGCGCTATGCCGCCGAATATCGCGTCGAGATGCCGGGGTTCACGCCCGACGCGATCGACGCGCTCTGTGCGTATAACTGGCCGGGCAACATTCGCGAGCTCGAGAACGAAGTGCAGCGGCTCGTGATCCAAGCCGAGTCGGGCCATTGGATCGAGTCGACCGACCTGTCGCCGCGGCTGCGCAAGATCGAGGGCACGGTCACCCGGGTCGCGCCGAAGCAGGGCACGCTCAAAGAGATGATGGATCAGGTCGAGCGTTGGCTGATCGCCGAGGCGTTGCGCGATCACGGCAACAACAAGACGCGGACCGCCGCGACGCTCGGCATCACGCGCGAAGGCCTGCACAAGAAGCTCGCGAAGTTCGGCGTGTGATGAATCGCCGCAGCTTCGTCGCCGGCGCATTGTCGACGTCGGTGCTCGCATGCGTGCGCGGCGCGGTGCGCACGAGTCGGCCGAGCGTCACGCACGGCGTCCAGATCGGCGATGTCCAGAACACCAGCGCGATCGTGTGGGCGCGCTGCGACGAGCCGGCGCGAATGGTCGTCGATTGGGATACGACCACCAGCTTCGCCAGTGCACGTCGCGTCGTCGGGCCGATCGTCACGCCCGAGACCGATCACACCGCGCGTGTGCCGCTGACCGGCTTGCCCGCCGGCCAGACGATCGTCGTGCGCGTGCGATTCGAGCGCGAGGCGGCCCGCGGCGCAAGCGGATGGGCGATGGCGCGGTTCACGACGCCGGGCACCGGGCCGTTTCGGTTCGCGTGGACCGGCGACACGTGCGGTCAGGGCTTCGGTCGCAACCCGGAGTGGGGCGGCTTGCTCGGCTACAAAGCGATTCGCGCCGCCGAGCCCGCGTTCTGGCTGCACTCCGGCGACTTGATCTACGCCGACAATCCGATCCTCGCCGAGCAGAAGCTCGCGGATGGTCGGATCTGGCGCAACATCACGAACGAACGGATCGCGCGGCCGGCGCAAGAGCTCGACGATTTTCGCGCGCGGTTTCGCTACAACTACGAGGACGAGCACGTGCGCGCGCTCGCCGCCGAGGTGCCGATCCTCGCGCAGTGGGACGATCACGAGACCCACAACAACTGGTGGCCGGGGCAGCAACTCGAGGATGACCGCTACACCCGCGAGCGCGATGCGACCGTGCTGTCGAGCTATGCGCGGCGCGCGACGTTCGAATGGACTCCGATCGGCGGCGACTCGATCCATCGCGTCATCCACTACGGGCCCTTGCTCGACGTGATCGTCGTCGACTTGCGTTCGTATCGCACGCCGAACGACGACAACCGCGGGCCGGCGCGCGCGATGCTCGGCGCCGATCAAGCCGCGTGGCTCGCCGATCAGCTCGCCGCGTCGCGGGCGCGTTGGAAGATCGTCGCGTGTGATCAGCCGCTGTCGCTCGTCGTCCCGGACGGCCCCGACGGCAAGCGCAACGAGGCGTACGCGAATGGCGATCCCGGTCGTCCGCTCGGGCGCGAGATCGAGCTCGCAGGCGTGCTCGCTGCGATCGAGGCGCGCGGCGTTCGCAACGTCGCGTGGCTGACCGCCGACGTGCACTACGCGGCGGCGCACTACTACGATCCGTCGCGCGCGATCGACGCGAAGCTGCTGCCGTTCTGGGAGTTCGTGGCGGGGCCGATTCACGCCGGCACGTTCGGGCCGGCCGAGCTCGATCCGACGTTCGGCCCCGAGGTGAAGTTCCAGTGGGCGCCAGAGCGGCAGAACATGGCGCCATGGGACGGCAAGCAGACGTTCGGCACGATCGACGTCTCCGCCGACGCACTCGCGGTCGGGCTGTGGGGCATCGACGGCGTTCGCCGCTACGACGTCGAGATCCCGTACGTCGGCTGACTGTGCCGCTCGCGCGTGAACGAGCTGTGCATCACGCCTGCGGCGAGTGCGCGTAAGCTGCGTGCATGACGCTAGTGCTCTATGTCGGAACCAAGCATACGTCGTCGTGGTCGTTGCGACCGTTTCTCGCGCTCGTTCAGTCCGGGCTGCCGTTCGAGACGCGCACGATCGCGCTGGACCAGCCGACATCGCGCGCCGAGATGCTACGGGTCTCGCCGTCGGCAAAGGTCCCGGTGCTGCACGACGGCGAGCTCGCGATCTGGGATTCGCTCGCGATCTGCGAGTACCTCGCCGAGCGTGTGCCAGCGCTGTGGCCCGCCGACCGCATCGAGCGGGCGCGGGCGCGGACGATCGCGGCCGAGATGCACTCCGGGTTCGCGGCGTTGCGCCAGCACATGCCGATGGAGCTACTCCAACAACGGCACGGCCAAGGCCACGTACCCGAGGCGCTCGCCGACGCCGCGCGCGTCCAGGCGATCTGGCGCGACGCGCTCGGCCGCAGCGGAGGCCCGCTGCTGTTCGGCGACTTCTCGATCACCGACGCGATGTTCGCGCCGGTCGTCACACGATTCCAAACCTACGGCGTAGACCTCGATGCCTCGTGCCGAGCGTACGTAGCGTCGGTCGAGGCGCTGCCCGGCATGAAGCGCTGGCGGGCCGAAGCACGCGCCGAGGCCTAGGCGATCGAATCGCGTTCGCCATCTAGGTGTTACATGCGAGGTGAGCCACGTAGGCGGAGCCGCGGCTCGTGGGCGCATGAAAAAGCACCCACGCGACCCCAAGGCCAAGAAACTGCAACTGCTCGCCACCACGATCGCGCGCCTCGATGAACGCGGCCTCGCGCAGGCCGCCGGCGGCTCGCTCGGTTGCTACAACACCAAGCGGGTCACCGAGCCGACCACCGCGGCCTGATCTCGTTAGACGTCGTCTTCGGTCGCAGCGACGGTCGGGGGCGTAAACGGCGTGCCGGAGAGCTGCGCCATCGCGGTCGCCAGGTTCGCGACCTCGACCGAGGCCGGCGCGTTGCGCTTGAGCATGAACGTGCAGGTGGCGCACGACGTGACGACCATGCCACCGCCGGTCGCATGAACTTCGGCGAGCCGGCGCTTGCTCATCTGATCGGCGACGAGTGGCATCGTCTTTGGCAAGAGTCCACCGCCGCCGCAGCATTCGGTGTCGCGCTTGTTCCACGCGAGCTCGCGGACCTCGACGAGTTGGCCGAGTGCACGCCGGGGCGTTTCCATCACGTTCGAGTAACGCGCGTGATAGCAGGGGTCGTGGTAGTAGACGCTGCGTCGCGCGATCGAGCAGGCGAGGTTCGCCGCCGCTGGAGCGAGCACGTCGGCGAACGCGACGACCTCGGCTCGGACGGCGACGCCTTCGGCCGGGTACTGTGCGCGAATCGCGTACAAGCACGCCGAACAGTTGATCGCGACCTTGCGAAACCCGCGCAGCGACGCGGCGACTCGACCGGCGTGCCAGCGAAACAGATCGCGATGGCCAGCCGCGAGCAGCGGATAGCCCGCGCACGCCTGCGGCGCGCCGATCACGCGAACGTGGTCGAGGCCGGTTCGGTCGAACAGGGCAAGCGCGGCGGCGATATCGCCGGCGCCTTTGTCGATCGCGTCACAGCCCGGCCATAGCCCGATCTCGCCTTCGGTGGCGATCCGGTCGGGGAACATCTGCGCGAGCTGCGCCGACAGCCGCTGCTCGCGCGCTCGAAACCGCTCCGCATAACCCGCGAGCGCGGGATGCGGTACGCCACGCTCGACCGCTGCTGCACGGCCGGAGAACAGCACCAGGCCGGGCTCGTTGCCGTGGTCGCAGTACATCGTGCAGTGCCGGCAGCCGGTGCACGCCCACAGCGGATCGGTCGACTCAGCGGTCCAGCTGCCGCGACCGAGCCGCAGTTGGTTGAGCCGATCCATCTTCGCTTGCGGGATGAATGTCTCGCGGCCACTCGCGGTCGACACCGGGCAGGCGTGGCGACACATCTTCGGGCAGAACGTGCAGTAGTCGAGCTGCTTCTCGACCGACTGCGCCGAGAACGGCTCGCGCGGTTCGGACATCAGTTCAGGCCTTCGACTCGCTCGCGCAGCTGCGCGAGGTCGCGCGCGATTCGCGAGTTGCTCGGCTCGAGCACCGCGAGCCGTTCGAGCACGTCGAGCGAGCGGGGCAGATCGCCGTTGCGACCGTAGATCCCGGCGAGGTTGACGAGCATGCGCGCGACGATCTGGCGTTTGCTAGCCGCTGCGATCACGCTCGGCTCGAGCACCGCGGTCGGCGTCGTCGTCTTGCGCAGCAACGCTTCGAGGTCAGAGGGCGTCAGCGATCGCCCGTTGCCGTACGGATCGACGAACAGCCACGCATCCTCGATCGCGACGCGGACGAGGAAGTGGCCGGGGAAGTTCACGCCCTGCGCGAGCACCCCGACCCGCCGCGCGACCTCGAGATAGACGACCGACAGCGAGATCGGGATGCCCATTCGGCGATCGAGCACGTCGCACAAGAAGCTGTTGCGCGGATCGTAGTAATCGTCGCTGTTGCCGGCAAAGCCCAAGCGATCGAACAGCCAGTCACTGATCGCGCGGGCACGACCTACGCCACCGGGAGCGCGCCTGACGTCGTCGACGCAACGCGCGGCGATCTCGTCCAGGGTGTCGCGATAGGTCTCGATGTCGCGCTCCGGATACTCCCAGGCGCCGATCTGCAGCGCGGCCTGGTCGAGCGGGAAATCATCGCGCGTCACCAGCTCGCTGAACCGGGACAGCCCCGGGCTGACGTCCATCCTCCGAGCGTAGCATCGGTTTCGATCGCCGCGCCGCCGCAACGCGTCTGCGATGTGCGAACATGATCTCGCATGGCCGAGGAGCCCCGACCAGGGTTGATCGTCGGCGGTCGCTACGAGCTGATCGACGTAGCCGGCCGCGGCGGCATGGCGGACGTCTGGCATGGCCGGGTCCGCGGCGATTCGGGCTTCGTCCGCGACGTCGCGATCAAGCAGATGCACCAGAACCTCGCGGTTCAACCGGCTTATGTCGCGATGTTCGTCGAGGAAGCGCGCGTCGGCTCCGAGCTGCAGTCGCCGAACGTGGCCGAGGTCCACGACTTCGTCAAAGACGGCGGCAACTACTACATGGTGCTCGAGTGGATCGATGGCGTCGATCTCGGGACCTGGGTGCGCTGGCACGGGGCCCGCAACGAGCTGACCCGGTGGGAGCTCGTCGCAGCGGTCGGCGTCGGCATCTTGAGAGGGCTCGCGGCGGCGCACGAACGGATTGGCCCCGATGGCGCGCCGTTGCCGATCGTTCACCGCGACGTCTCGCCGCACAACGTGTTGCTCACGACGCGCGGCATGGTCAAGGTCGTCGACTTCGGGCTCGCTCTCGCACCCGATCGTCCGCAAGAGACGACCGAGCCCGGCATCGTCAAAGGCAAGATG
>CAZDGY010000354.1:0-6646 GCA_964504685.1 uncultured Kofleriaceae bacterium
CGGCCGTGCCGGTGAACAAGCTGCTCGGATCGGCAGGCAGGCCGGTCGAGGCCGGATCATTCCAGCTCGTCTTGAACATCACGTTGACCGGGGTCGAGCCCTGGGCCGGACCTGCGGTCGCGATCACCTGGGTCGTGCCGCCGCGATCGGTGCCGGTCGTCAGGTCGGCGCCCGTGAAGCCGCCGAGCGTCGAGTCGGCGAGCGATAGCACCGCTTGATCGGTGATGTCCTCGGTGTGGCCATCGTTGAACACGCCGGTCACGGTATAGGCGCTGGTCGCGGCCACGCCGTTCTGCACGACCAGCGTCTGATCGTCCGGCGAGACTTTCATCGACGCGAGGTCGTCGAGGCCGCTGCCCGAACCCGACCCTCCTTGATGATTGCCGCAGGCGACGAGGAGTACGGCAAGCCAGGCGTGACGCATGATCTCGTATGAGAGCACGGCGCGCGCCAGATCGTGGGGCGATACGCGCGAAAGCTCGTCGCGGTGAATCACCGATCGTCATGATCTCGCTCGCGTCGGAGCAGCGCCTACATCGTCCCCGGGTCTACAGGCCTAAGGTCAAACGGCCTATGCGATAAAGACCCGCATGGCGCGAGCTCTCCTACTCGTCGACTTGCAGTACGACTTCATGCCGGGCGGCGCGCTCGCGGTCGAGCACGGTGACGAGACCGTCGCGGTGGCGTGCGAGCTCGCGCCGCAGTTCTCGATCGTGGTCGCGACCCAAGACTGGCATCCGCTCGATCACGGCAGCTTCGCCGCGAATCATCCCGGCACATCACCCGGCCAGATGATCGAGCTCGCCGGGCTTCCCCAAGTCTTGTGGCCGGTGCATTGCGTGCAAGGCACGCGCGGCGCCGAGCTCCATGCTGCGTTGCCGCCATTGACCGCGGTGTTTCGCAAAGGCACCGATCGCGCGATCGACAGCTACTCCGGCTTCTACGACAACGGCAAGCGACGCGCGACCGGGCTCGGCGATTGGCTGCGAGAGCGCGACGTCCGCGAGCTGGTCGTGCTCGGACTCGCGACCGATGACTGCGTGAAGTACACCGTGCTCGACGCGCTCGGGTTGGGCTTCGCGGTGACGTTAGTCGCTCGCGGTTGTCGAGCCGTCGATCTCACCGTCGGTGATGGCGAGCGCGCGATCGCCGAAATGCGAGCCGCCGGCGCGACCGTGGCATGAGCGCACGGCTGCCCGAGGTCGTTCGGCCTCCGGGCGTGGCACGGCGGATGCTCTTAACAATTCGTATGGCGGAAGATCCACGCGTTCATTCGCCTGTCCGAGACGACAGCAAGACGACGGCTCACGAAGACCTCGATCGCGAGCCCGATGGCGTGCCGCATGGCGTCGTCGGCATGACCGCGTTCTTTGCGGTCGTATTTGCCATGCTGCTCGGCGCGATGTTCCTGTCTGGCGGCGTCGTCGGTCACGTGTCGGCGGCGCTGCTCGCGGTCGTCGCGGTTCCTGTCCTTGCTCGTCGACTCGGCCGCAAAGCCGATCGCGAGCGCGATCACGTCCATCCGTCGCGATGACCGTGGCGCTATCGCACGGCGGGCGGTAACCGGTGTGCGCTGTTGCGCCCAGCCCCCCGTGACGCGAGCATCCCGAAGCCATGCGCCGCGGGTCCATCTTTCTAGCCGTCGTCGTCGCGGCGTGCGGTGGCGCACGGCCTGTGCGGCACCCGGGCGAAGAGTACCTGTCGAAGATCAAGATCGAGCACAACACGGCGATCGGCACGAAAGAGCTCGTCGAGGGCCTCGCGTTGCAGCGCGCCGAGAAGGCCGGGCATGGCGTCGACGATTACGAGCTGACGGTCGACCAGCAGCGGATCGAAGGCGTGTATCAACGCCGCGGCTACCTTGCGGTCGCGGTGCAAACGCGGGTCGAGCGCAAGGGCGACGCGGCGACCGTGATCTTCACGGTCAACGAACGCGAGCGCGCGAAAACGCACGTCGAGATCATCGGTTTGCCCGACGATGTCCCGCTCGACAGCGCGCGCAAGCTGGTCGCGCTCGACGAGGACGAGCTGTTCGACTACGACGCGTACGACGCGGCGAAGCAGCCGCTGCTCCGGCTGATCCAGGATGCCGGTTACGCACGCGCGCGGCTCGAAGCCACCGTGATCGCCGATCGCGGGCACGCGCTCGCCACCGCGCAATATGCGATCGAGCCCGGCGAGCCGTGCACGTTCGGCGAGGTCGAGGTCGTGGGGGCGAGCGGTGCGCTCGCGAAGGCGGTGCGCGATCGCGTGGCCTTCAAACCGGGCGAGCACTATTCGAAGACAGCGGTGATCGCGACCCAGCAAGCGCTCTACGGGCTCAATCGGTTTTCGTCGGTGCGAGTCGATTCGGTGATCGATGGAACGGCTACTACCATTCCGATCAAGATCGGCGTGTCGACCGGCAATCGCCACGAGTTTCAGATCGGCGGTGGCGGCGGCATCGACCCGTTGAACTATTCGATTCTGTTCCCCGCGAAGTACAGCGTCACCGGATGGCCATTCGATCTGTCGACGAGCAGCGTCGACGCACGGGCCGCGATCACGACGTTGCGCACCGAGTGCACGATCTACAAGTTCTGGACCTGCAGCTACCAGCCGCTCGTCCGCCTTATCGGCACGGTGGTGCAGCAAGATCTATTCGCGCCGTACGTCGTCGGCCAGGTCGACGGTGGCGCCGACTACGTCACGATCGAGCCATGGCGCACGATCAGCGCGCACGCGAAGATCGGACTGTCGAGCCGGATCGTGACGCCGAGGTTGCAGGCGCACCTCGGCTGGTTGCTCGAGGGCGCGGAGTTCGCCCAGATCAGCCCCGCGATCGATCCCGCTCGGCAACACAGCCTCGGCATCGATCGCACCGAGCTTCTCGGTGAGTACCAAGAGTCGCTCTCGCTCGATCTGCGCGACAACCTCGCCGATCCGCACCTCGGATTGTACGTCGAGCTTCGCCTCGCCGAAGGCACGAAGTACGCGGGCAGCGCTTACGACTTCATCCAGTTCAGTCCAGAGATTCGCGGCTTCGTACCGCTCGGGCCGCTCGTGCTCGCGACGAGGTTTCGCTACGGCGCGATCGCGGGCGACATCCCGCCGACCGAGCGCTACTTCGGCGGCGGTGCGTCGAGTCAACGCGGCTTTCCCGAGCGCCAGCTGTCGCCGATCGCGACGAACGTCGTGAATGGCATGACCGAATCGGTGATCATCGGCGGCGGCGCTTTCATCGAGACCGGCGCCGAGCTGCGCAGCCCGACGATCAAACACTTCGGGCTCGTCGCGTTTCTCGACGGCGGCGATGTGACCGAGACCTCGAGCGAGCTGTCGATCGACCAGCTCAACTGGACGGTCGGGCTCGGCGCGCGGTTCTTCTTGCTGCCGGTCGGTCCGTTTCGCCTCGATTTCTCGTATCGCACCGGCCACGACCGCCCGGATCAGCCAACGCTGGGGCACTTCAACTGGTTCTTCAGCGTTGGAGAAGCGTTCTGATGCGCCGCGCGCTGCGCTGGACGTTGCGGATCGTGCTCGGCGCGATCGGGCTCGTCGCGCTCGCGCTGATCGCGCTCGTCATCGCGCTTCACACCGATTGGGCGCGCGACAAGATTCGCCACAAGGTCGAAGCCGCACTCGCAGGGAGCTTTCCGGGCGGCGCGAAGATCGGTCGACTCGAGGGCACCCCGCTCGGCGAGATGGTCGCGTACGACGTCGAGCTCGACTCGCTCGATCACCAGCCGCTCGTCAAGATCGGCGAGGTGCACGTCGACGTCGCGCTGACCCCGCTGCTTCACGAGACCGCGCGCGTCGACCGACTCGAGATCGACGACTTGGTCGTGACGCCACACGGTTCGCCGCGCACACCGGAGGCGCCGCCGCAGCCCGACAGTGGCGGCACCGCGTGGTCGGTCGAGCTGCCCGAGATCGAGATCCATCGCGCGCGCATCGTTCCGATCGCGAGCAGCGCGAGCGACGAGATTTCCGCGATCGAGGCGACCGCGCGGGTTGCCCTGCCTTCCGGCCGGCCGATCACCGCGATCGTCGGGCTGAACGCGAGCTGGCGCGGCGCACCGGTCTCGATCATGGCCGCGGTGCAAGACGATCATGGCGCGATCACCGTGCCGTTCGCGACGACGAGCGTCGCGGGCAGCGGGCTCGTCGCGGCGGGCGTATCGCTGACCGCGAAGCTCACCGAGTTTCGCGGCGTCGTGCTCGGCCACGCGAACGTCGCCGACGTAGCGCGATTCACGAGCGCCAAGCTGCCGGCGGACGCGACCTTCAGCGCGATCGCTCGCGGCGATCTGACCGACGTGTTCGCCGCGCTCGGCGCATCTCAGCTGCGCGCGTTCGCAAAAGTCGACGTGCTCGCGCGCTCGGCGATTGGCGTCGTGTCGGTCGTCAGCCCGGATTTCGCCGCGCTCGACGGCGGCGCGCTGGTGGGCAGCGGCGCGCTAGTCGCGGCGTTCGAGGGCTCGCTCGGGCCCGACTGGAAGCCGAACGTGCGTGGGCTGGTGACTATCGCCGGCGAGGCCGCGCATCAACCGATGACTCGCGCGGTGATCGCGTTCGACGGTAGCCCCGCTGGCGGCAACCTGATTGCAGGTGGCGCGAGCGAAGCGGGAATGAGCGGCGCGGTCATCGCCGACGTTACGCGTGGCGTTTCAGGGATCGCGGTCGTGCGCTCGCACGCCGTTGCGAACGCGCCCGAGCTCGCGCTCCAAGCCGGCAGCGCGACGGTACACGTCGACGTCGAGACGACCGGTCAGGTCTGGCCAGCGACCGACCTCCACGTCAAAGGCAAGCTCGGGGCGACGAACGTTCGGGTCGCACGCGCCCACGTGCACGACGTCACGGTCGCGCTCGACGTGCACTCGATCCCCGATCGCAGTGAAGGCGACGTCACGATCGCGCTTGGCGACGCGCGCTACGGCGCGACGCGGATCACGGCGCTCGGTTTCACCGCGCACGGATTGTACGCGCGCGACACCGGCGACCTGTCGGCGACGCTCGTCAGCAACGAGCTCGGCGTCGGAGCGATCGTGCCCGGGTTCGGCGGGCGCGTGTCGGCGCGGGCCGAGCTCGCCCGGCGGTCGGGCGAGTGGAGCGGCAAGCTCGCCGCGACCGGTCACGATCTGATCGTCGCCGATGACGCACCGCCCGCGGACGTCCGCGTCGATGGCACGTTGTCGGGCCGGCGGTTGACCACCCACGCCACCGTCACGAGCGCGCAGATCGGCTCGGCGACCGCGGTGCTCGACGTCGACGGTCCACGCGATATCACCGACGCCGCCGCGTGGCGCGCGCTCGGCCGCGGTGCCGTGCACGATGCGCGGATCACGATCGATCACTTCGATGGCACGCAGCTAGGCAGACCGATTCTCATCGACGGCGAGCTTCACGTTTCGGCGCGTGATGCGGGCGGCGAGCTGCACGCCAGCGGGCTCGAAGCGAAAGGCCATTCAGCAACCGCGACGATCGCGCTCGCGAATGCGCCCGACGGCGCGACCGCGACGATCACCGCGGTCGTCGATAAGACCGTGACCGCGCACGCGACGCTCGAGCTCGCGTTCGTTCGCCGCATGTTCGACCCGGTTGCGTGGAAGACGCTCGGCCGTGGCGTCGTGCGCGGCGGGATGGTTCACGTCGACGAGATTCGCGTCGATCCAGAGCTGCTCGCGCGCTACGGCGTACTCGTGCCTTTGAACGCGCGGGTGACCGCGGACGCGAAGATCGGTAACGCCGGCACGACGCTGCAGGTCTCGGCCGACGTTCGCGAGCTGATCGGCGGACCGCTCGCCAGGACGATCGAGATCCATGCCGAGACGCTTGCCGAGGGCGGCGCCGCGACGCTCTCGATCGTCGCGCGTTCGGGCACGCTGCAGCTTGTCGAGATCCGGGGGCGTGCGCCGCTCTCGCTCGATCACCTCCAGCTCGCCGCGCTCCGAGCGTTGCCGATCCAAGCCACCCTCACGGTGCCGACGCTGCAAGCCCATGACGCCCTCGCGATCGTCGGGCGTAGCGATATCAAGAGCGGGACGGTCGAAGGCACGATCACCGCGACCGGCACGGCCGGTGCTCCGATCGCCGATGCGAAGTTCTCGGCCGCAGAGGTCGTACCCGATCAGGAGATCAAAGGGCGCAAAGCGTCGGCGCTGCACGATCTCGCGATCACCGGCCACTACGAAGCCGGTCAAATCAAAGCCGACGTCACCGGCCACGAAGAAGGCGGCGGCGAGCTCGTCGCCTCCGTGCATGGTGATCCGCGCTCGCTGGCGAGCCTCGCGGGCACGCTCGCCGCGACCAAGTTCGAGCTCGCGCCGGTCACCGCATTCGCGCCGGGTATCGCGTCTGCGATCAGTGGAACGGTCGACGGCAAGGTCGCGCTGCACGGCTTCGATCCAACCGCCGGCGACATCTCGGGCTCGCTTCACATCACCGACGCGCGGTTGCCGGTCGCGCCGACCGTCGGCATCATGCGCAAGGCCGACATCAGGATCTCGATCGCGAATCACATCGTCACGGTCGACGCCGATGGCAAGCTCGGATCAGGCACGGTCAAAGGCAACGCCAAGTTCACGATGAACGGCAGCTCGTCAGCGCATGCCGACATCACGGTGGCCTTGCACGAGGTCTCGCCGATCTCGTCGATCGAGCCGAA
>CAZDGY010000355.1:0-6642 GCA_964504685.1 uncultured Kofleriaceae bacterium
AGGTCTGGTGCTTCGGCGCGTTCGCGCTCGCGTTCGCGATCAAGGTGCCGCTGTTCCCGTTCCACACGTGGCTGCCGGACGCGCACGTCGAAGCGCCGACCGCAGGCTCGGTGATCCTTGCCGGCGTGATGCTCAAGTTCGGCATCTACGGGTTCCTGCGCTACGCGATGCCGCTATTCCCGCACGGTGCCGCGGCGTGGGCTCCTGCGCTCGCGATCCTCGCCGTGATCGGCATCGTCTACGGCGCATTCGTCGCGTTCGCGCAAGACGACGTCAAGAAGCTCGTCGCGTACTCGTCGGTCTCGCACCTCGGGTTCTGCATGCTCGGCATCCTCGCGCTCGTGCCGATGGGCGTATCGGGCGCGATCTACGCGATGCTGTCGCACGGCCTCACGACCGGCGGCTTGTTCCTTGGTATCGGCGTGCTGTACGAACGGCGCCATACGCGTCGCCTCAGCGAGTACGGCGGAATCTGGACGCAGATGCCGGTGTTCGCCGGCTTGTTCTTGGTCGTGGTGATGGGCTCCGATGGCTTGCCCGCGCTGTCCGGGTTCGTCGGCGAGTTCTTCACGCTGTTCGGCACGTTCAACGCCGGCGACACATTCCCCGCCAGCCAGCCGAACTTCCTGCCCGAGCCGCGCATCCTGGGCGCGATCGCGACGACCGGCGTGATCCTCGGCGCGATCTACTTGCTGTTCATGTTCCACAAGGTGTTCTTCGGCAAGCTCGACAAAGCGCGCAACGGCAAGCTGCCCGATCTGCGCGCTCACGAGCTCGCGACGTTCGTCGTGCTCGTCGTCGGCATCATCGGCATGGGCTTGTTTCCGCGGCCGTTTCTCCACTACATGGAGCCGTCGGTGAAACAATTTGTCGACCAGTTCGACACGCGCTCGGACGAGTGTTGGCCGGGCGCGAAACCGACCGAGGTGCAGCTCGCCGACGCAGAGCGCTGTCGCACGACCGCGCATCCGTTTGGCCAGCGCGTCCCCGCACCGGGTGAGGAGACCGCCACCGCGCCTGCGACCGCGCCGGCGCCGGTTCCGCCGACCGCGCCTGCCGAGCCGCCCGCTAATGTCATCGATGGTGCGAAAGGAGCCACGCCATGAGCTTCGATCCGTCGGACCTCGGCTGGCTCGTGCCGTACCTCATCCTCGCGGTGACGGGCATGGTGCTCGTGCTCGCCGAGGCGTTTTACAAAGGTAAAGACCACACCGGCCTGGCCGGGCTCACCGTCGCCGGCTCGCTCGCGTCGTCGATCGCCGCGATCATCCTCTACCGCCAGCTCGGCGCTGGCGAATCCCACGCGGTGTTCGGCGACATGCTCGTCGCCGATCGGACGAGCTACGTGCTGACCGCGTTGTTTGGCTTCACGACCGCAGCGACCGCGATGATCTCGCCGGCGCATCAACGCGAGCACGGCTGGAAGATCGGCGAGTACTACGGCGTGATGATGCTGTCGGCGTCGGGCATGGTCATGCTCGCGCAAGCATCGAACCTCATCACGGTGTTCCTCGGCATCGAGACGATGTCGATCGGCGTGTACGTCATGACCGCGATGCGGCGCCATTCGCGGCGCGGCAACGAAGCGGCGATGAAGTACTTCGTCGTCGGAGCATTCGCGACCGGGTTCCTGATGTACGGCATGGCGCTGCTCTACGGCGCGACCGGCACGCTCAGCCTCGCGAAGATGCCAGCGGCGCTCGCGAGCACGCAGAACGTCGGCCTCGCGATCGCGGGCGCGTTCCTGCTGATCGTCGCGTTCGGCTTCAAGGTCGCCGCGGTGCCATTCCACATGTGGGCGCCAGATGCATACGACGGCGCACCAACTCCGGTCACCGCGTTCATGGCCGCAGCGGTCAAGTCCGCCGCGATCGCCGCGATGATCCGGGTGTTCGGGGTCGCGCTCGGCGGCGATGCGGCGTTCGGCACGCTCGGCTGGGCGAGCCCGCTCGTCGTGATCGCCGCGCTGACGATCACGATCGGCAACATCACCGCGGTCCGCCAAGACAACATCAAGCGCATGCTCGCATACTCGTCGATCTCGCATGCCGGCGTGTTGCTCGTCGGGTTGTGCTCGATGGGGCTCGGCTCGGGTACGGCGCAGAGCGCGATCATCTACTACTTGATCGCGTACAGCGTGACGACGCTCGGCGTGTTCGCCGTCGTCGCGTACGTCGGCTCGAAGGGCAAAGAGCGGCTGTTGATCGATGACTGGGCCGGTCTCGCGAGCCAACATCCGGCGGCGGCGCTCGCGATGACGATCTGCCTGCTGTAGCTCGGTGGCATGCCACCGACCGGCGGGTTCTTCGGAAAGTTCTACATCTTCAAATCTGCGATGGACGCGTACAACGGCCAGTTGCTGTGGCTCGTCATCATCGGCATCGTCAACTCGGCGATCAGCATCTACTACTACCTGCGGATCGTGACCGCGATGTACTTCCGCGAATCGACCCAGTCGATGGAGCCGACGCGCTCCGCGGGGCTCGTGTTCGTCATGGCGCTGTGCCCGTTGCTGGTCCTCGAGCTCGGGATTCTCCCCGGCTGGTGGCTCCGGCTCGTCGGCTAGCGCGTGGCGTCGGGCGTCTCACTCAGGGAGCTCGCGCGCGCCGCCGGGCTCGATCCCGAATACACGAACTGGCAGCAGAAGCCGTGGGCGTCGAGCGACGACGCGTTGTTGCAGGCGCTCGTCGCGCTCGGGCCCGACCTCGGCATCGCGGTCAACCCGGGCAATCTAGCGACATCGCTCGTCGCGCTCGAGCATGCGCGGTGGGCCGAAGTCGCGCCGCCGGTCGTCGTCGGTTGGGATGGCGCGGTCGTCGTGCCGTTCTCGGTCGTCGCCGATCGCGACGGCGAGTGGGAGCTCGAGGTCACGACCGAAGGCGGCGGGGTGAGCCGAGCGCGCGGACGGTTGTTCGAGCTCGTCGCCGATTCTCACACCCAGGCCGACGGCGCCTTGCGGTGCGTCAGGCGCGCGACGATCCAGGTCGGCGAGCACGGCTATCACTCGCTGCGTTGGCGCGTTGCGGGCGCGACCGGCGAAGCGCTCGCGATCTGTGCGCCGCTGCAGGCATGGCGAGCGCCGGGCAGCGGGCCGCGTCGTTGGGGGGTGTTCGCACCGGTCTACGGCTTGTCGTCTCCGCAATCCGGCGCTGCGGGTGACCTCGCAACGCTGCGCGAGCTGTTCGAGTTGACCGCGCGGCGTGGCGGCTCGTATGTCGCGACGCTGCCGATCCTGGCGGCGTTTCTCGACGAGCCATGCGCGTTCTCGCCGTATTCGCCGGCGAGCCGGCTGTATTGGAACGAGC
Source organism: uncultured Kofleriaceae bacterium (assembly GCA_964504685.1). GTDB lineage: Bacteria > Myxococcota_A > Polyangia > Haliangiales > Haliangiaceae > JABFXX01. Next base: position 3,306 of record CAZDGY010000355.1, read on the forward strand.
TCTACCTCGATCTCGAAGGTCTCGCGGCGCAGGTTGGTATGCCGGCTCCCGCTGCGCCGCCGGTGACCGGCTCGCTGATCGACTACCGCGCCCAGTACAGATGGCGGCGTCCGGCCATCGATGCGTTTGCAGTGCGACTGTTCTCGGATCCCGCGCGCGCGGCTGCGATCGAGGCATGGGGGATCGAAGCCGGCGCTTACGACTACGCCGCGTTTCGCGCGGTCGGTGAGCGGGCGCGCGCTGGCTGGCGGCAATGGCGTGCTAGCGACCGCGATGGCGTGCAGTTCATCCGCGATCGAGCCACCGCGATCGCGTTCGCCGGCGACCCGGTGCGCGTCGATAGCCATGTCGTCGCTCAGTGGGCGATGCAACGCCAGCTCGAGTCGCTGGGGCCGGCGCAGCTCTATCTCGATTTGCCAGTCGGAGTATCGGCCGACGCCTACGAGGTCTGGCGCTGGCGCGACCAGTTCCTTCTCGACCTCGCCGCCGGCGCGCCACCGGATGCGCTGTTTCTCGGCGGTCAAGACTGGGGCCTGCCGCCGCTATCGCCGATCGCGTTGCGCCGCGATCGCTATCGCTACTTCATCGCGTGCGTGCGTCATCACATGCGGGTCGCCGGCATGTTGCGCGTCGATCACGTGATGGGCCTGTTCCGGATGTACTGCATCCCGCACGGCCGGCCCGCAACCGACGGCGTCTACGTCCGCTATCGCGCCGACGAGCTACTCGCGATCCTCGTGCTCGAGTCGCAGCGCGCGCGGTGTGCGCTCGCGGGTGAGGATCTCGGCACCGTGCCGGACTTCGTGCGGCCGGCGATGGCGCGCCACGGGCTGTACCGCTTGCACGTGGGGCAATGGAGCATGCCGATGCACGTGGGCGAAGCACCCGGACCTGCGCCTGCGCCATCGGTCGCGAGCCTCAACACACATGACACGCCGACGTTCGCCGGCTGGTGGAGCGGTCACGACATCGCAGACAAGCGTGACCTCGGGTTGATCGACGACGCGCAAGTCGCAAGCGAGCGGGTCGAGCGTGCACAGCAACGCACCGCGCTGCTCGCGTTCGCCGGCGCCTCGCATCCCGAGCTGTCCGACGCCGAGCGCGCGATGATCGCAGCGACCGCCGATCTCGCCGCAGGCCCGGCCGAGGTCGCGCTGGTCTCGCTCGACGACCTCGCGCTCGATCCGGTGCCGCACAACGTGCCCGGCACGACGACGCAACGCGCGAACTGGCAGCGCCGCGTGACCGGCTGGGCGACCGCGCTCGATCCCGATCGGGCGAGCCCCGCGGCAGCCGCAGCGATCGCTGCGGTCATCGCCAAGCGTCCGTAGCCGGCGAGAGGTCCAGCATCGCGGCTAGTGACTCGGGTGCGCGGCAGCCCATGCCGCGTACTTCGTCTTGATCGCGGCGATCAGGTCGCCTTGCGCGAACTGAAAGTCGTAGATGTGTAAGCCCAGGTCGCCGACCTCGAGTACGCCGCCGGTGAGCCGCACGAGTCGCGGCCTCTTGTCGTCGGGCTGCGGCTGCTCGGCGATCTCGAAATAGTCGTGACCGCCACGCCGCGAGTCGCACGTGCCGCTGTAGTAGCCCTTTACGGACCCGAACGGCGTGGTGACCCCGAGCTCGCCGTGCGCAGGGAAGATGCTCTCGCCGAGCGTCGCTGAAGCTGCAGGGCTCACGCACAGCGCGTGATGACCGGGCGCGAGCTGATCGCGAAACCCTTTCGGCACGTGACCCGCCGCAGCGCTGCGATACGTGATCACGCAGCCGAGCTGGTCGGGCGTCGTGCACGGCACGAGATGATCGAACGTGCCACCGGTCTCGCCGCCGTCGGGAACATCGACGAGATATCCGATCGGCATCGCGACGAGCAGGCGAGGGCGAAGTTGGTCGCTCTGGTCGAACGTGTCACGAAGCAGCCGCGACGCCATCATCGCGCCCTGCGAGTGACCGATGATCACGATCGGGCGGCCGCGATCGAAGTGGGTGAGATACTCGTGAAACGCACCCGCGAGATCGGAGTACGCGACGTCGAAGAAGCGCGCCTGCTCGTCCTTCGCCGCCCAGAACGTCGAGATCGTCGCTTGGCGATACAGCGGCGCGTAGACGTTGCAGACCTCGGCGAACCGCGCGACTTGCGCGACCGTCGTCTTGCGGATCGCAGAGAGGTCGGAGAAGTCGGTGTGGTTGCCGGGGATCAGGTTCAGGTCGACGGTCGGGTAGATGTAGAAGCAGTCGACCGGCGCGTCGGTCGTCGACGCATGCGGTTCGACCGTCCGGGTGCCGTCGACGTTGAACACGGTCGTCGATAGATCGCCATGACACGGATCGTCGAGCTTGTCGGGCCGACATATCCACATCTTCGGATCCGCGTAGTCGGTGCTCGACTTGCGCTGTTGCTCGTGGGTCGCGGGAGCGTGACACGCGGCGATCGCGACGAGAACGGCGAGTCTCACAGGTCTTGCGCCCGCAGGAACTGCTCGAGGTCGCTCCAGAACGCGAGGCAATCGAAGTCATTGCCGAGCCCTGGCGACTCGCCCGCGACCTGACAGACCTCGTCGAGATGATCGGCGGGAATGCAGCCGAGGAACGTCCCCCACTGCGCCGAATCCACGGTGACGAGCCCATCCTGCGTCGGCGTATCCGGCAAGACAGCGGCCGCAAGAATGCCGGCGACCGGCAACAGCTCGATCCCGAGCGGATCGCGGCTGCTGTCCCAGGTCGCCATGAATGGTTGCGCAGCCGGTGGGCAGGCATCCGATCCGGCGAGCGCCGACCGGCCGGCGACCGAGAAGTACGGTATGCCGGGCACATCGATCACGGACGCGTTGAAGGTCGCCGAGCCGGAGGTGGTCAGCGAGTTGAGTGCGCCCTCGAAGCTCGAATTCGATCCCGAGGTCGAGAGCCCGAACAGATCGGCAAGCGCGCTGAGCGCGGCGGTCGAGTTGCCGGGTGCAATCGCGTCGGCGACGTCGGCGACCGGACTGCCACGATGCGGAGTAGCGATCGTGACGACCGCAGCGACCGCGTCTGGATCGCTCCACGCGGCCCATCGTGCATCGATACCGCCCTGCGAGTGGCCGATCACGATCACCTTCGCTGCGCCGGTCTGTGCGCGAACAGCTTCGATCGCAGTCACGAGCTGGGCGCCGCGAATCTCGGCCGATTGCACCGCATCGACGCGTGGCGTGAACACCGTCCGACCGTTGGCCTCGAGCGCCGCCGGGATGCCGTAAAAGTAGTCGAGCGGCCCGATCGAATCGAAGCCGAACAGACCATGAGCCAGCACGATCGGGTACGGGCCGTGCGGCGCGGCGTCGGCGGGCGCGCTGTCGAT